>JAIXTZ010000249.1 GCA_027483745.1 Lysobacteraceae bacterium | reverse complement strand
CGATCAACCAGTACCTCGACCAGCTGCGGAGCGAACTGTCCAGAGCCGATCCGGCGCTGCTGCAGGACGCGCTCTACGACGCCGAGGAGTACCTGCGCTCCGAACTCGCGGCGCACCCGCGCGAAGGCGAAGAGGCGCTCATCGCGCGTATCGCGTCGAGCTACGGCCGGCCCTCCGAAGTGGCGGACATCTACCGCGACACCGAAGTGACGGTGAGCCGCGCGCTGCGTCCGCCGCCGCCGAAGCCGCGTGAATCCTCGCTGGGCCGATTCTTCGGCATCGTGTCCGACCCGCGCGCCTACGCGGCGCTTCTCTACATGCTGCTCTCGGTGCTCAGCGGCAGTTTCTATTTCAGCTGGGCGGTGACCGGGCTGTCGCTGTCGCTCGGCCTCTCGCTGACGATCATCGGCGTGGCGTTCTTCATCCTCTTCATGGCCACGGTGCGCGTGCTTTCCCTCGTCGAGGGCCGCATCGTCGAGGTGATGCTGGGTGAGCGCATGCCGCGCCGCCCGGCCTACCCGGCGCCCTCCAGCGGCATCCTCGAGCGCATCGGCCAGCTGTTCACCGACCCACGCACTTGGGGCACGCTGATCTACCAGGTGCTGATGCTGCCGCTGGGCATCCTCTACTTCACGGTCGCTGCGACGCTGTTGGCCCTTGGCATCACGCTCGCCGGCACGCCGGTGCTGGCCCTGCTGAGCGCCGGCACGATCATGATCGGCCCCTTCACCGGGGACGAGATCGGCGTGTTGTCCATCCCGCTCTTCGCGGTGCTGTCGGCCCTCGGCATCCTGCTGTTGTTCGCGACCCTGCACATCGCCCGCGGCGTGGCCCATGTCCACGGCGCCATCGCCAAGCATCTCCTCGTGAAGTGGGGTGAATGATGCAGCCGGCGAAGATGGCATCCCCGCTCGGGTGGTCGACGACGCTTGTCGTCGCCAGTCTGATTGCTGCGCAGCCCCGCTTTGAACGCGGCGGTGATCCCTCGCGAGGATCGAGGGTGATTGCTGGCCGATGACGAGGCCGGATTCGTCGGGCGCTTCCATCCGGCAGCGAGCACGGCCCCGCGTCGCGCCGTTCTTGTTCTGGGCGGGGCTGACGCAAGCGACGCTGCTCTTGCTCAGCGGCGGGAAGGACGAGGTCCGGCCACGGGTGCGATGGCCGATGCACTCTGCCAACGTGCGGCGAGGCGCGCCGGCTTCCCGCGCTGCGAGCATCACGCGTCGCCGACGCTGGGGCATCTGCTGGATGGCGAGGCGACGACGCCCGGCCACGAGCTTCAGCAGCGGATCGAACGCTTCCTCTCGGAGCCCTGAGCGGGCCGATCAGCCCGCCAGCAGCGCCCTCGCCACGCCCCAGCCGCCCTGCACCAGCAAAGCGACGAGGGCGAGCAGGGCGATGACGAAGCCGGGGCCGCGTCGCGTCGCGTCCATCGCATAGGCCACCGCGAAGTAAACCCGGCCCACCAGCCAGGCGCCGCCGAAGGCGGCGGCCCAGCCGGCATCGCCGAAGCTGGCGGCAACGAGCAGCGCCGGCAGGAACATCAAGCTCGCCTCGACGGTGTTCATCTGCACGCGATAGATGCGCTCAAAGTCCGGATGGCCGCTGGTGGTGGGTGCCTTGATGCCGTGAAGGCCGCGGGCGCGGCCGACCGCGAACATGCAGGCGCTCATCAGGACGACGGTGAGCAGGACGACGAGGGCGATCAATGGGGACATGGCGGTCTCCGGTCAGGACGCCACAGCCTACGCGAGCTAGAGTGTCGCGCCCCTCCCGAGTGATGCCCGATGGCCGCCCTGCGACCGCTCCGACGTGCTTACGCCGATCCCGCCGTGGCCCCCGTGCAGCGCCGCGAGCTGTGGGCGTGGGCCGGGTTCGACTTCGCCAATTCCGGCTACACGACGGTGGTCATCACGGCCATCTTCAGCGCCTACTTCGTCGGTGTGGTGGCGGGTGACGCCGGCTGGGCGACCTTCGCGTGGACGGCGGCGCTCTCGGTGTCCTACCTGCTGGTGATGGCGATGGCGCCGCTGCTCGGGCTGTACGCCGATGCGCACGCCTGCAAGAAGGGGCTGCTGCTGGCCACGACCGCGGTCTGCAGCGTGGGCACGGGTGCCCTGTGGTTCTGCGGTCCCGGCGACGTGGCGCTTGCTTTGCTGCTGATCATCGTCACCAACACGGCGTTCGGCACCGGTGAGAACCTGATCGCCGCCTTCCTGCCCGAACTCGCCGACGAGGAGGGCATGGGACGCCTGTCCGGCTACGGCTGGGCGTTCGGCTACTTCGGTGCCGTGCTGCTGCTGGGCGGCTGCCTGTGGTGGGTGCAGGGGGCCGCGGCGCGAGGAAGCGACACCGGCACGGCGGTGCGTGACACCATGCTGCTCACCGGCGCGATGGTCTTCCTCGCAGCGCTGCCCACCTTCCTGCTGCTGCGCGAACGCATCGCTGCTTCGCCGCGGGCTTTCCCCCTGCTTTGGCGCGAATCGCTGCAGCGCTGGCGCGGCATTCTTGCTGGTGCGAGCGATCTGCCTCAGCTCGGACGCTTCCTCGCCTGCATCGTGGCCTACCAGGCCGGCGTGGGTACGGTGATCGCCGTCGCCGCCATCTATGCGCAGCAGGCCCTCGGCTTCACCACCGCCGAGAGCATCACCTTGATCCTCGCCGTCAACATCACCGCGGCGGTGGGGGCCATGGCTTTCGGCCAGTTGCAGGATCGCATCGGGCATCGCAACGCGCTGGCGCTGTCGCTCCTCGGTTGGCTGGTGGCCATCGGCCTGCTGGCGCTGTCCGAAGCGCGCCCCGTGGTCTGGGTGGCCGCAAACCTGGCCGGTGTCTGCATGGGTGCGAGCCAGTCGGCCGGCCGTGCTCTGGTTGGTTACCTCTGCCCACCGCGCCGGGAGGCCGAAGTGTTCGGGCTCTGGGGTCTCGCCGTGAAGGCATCGATGGTGCTCGGTCCTCTCGCCTATGGCCTCATCAGCTGGGCAGCCGGGGGTCGCCATGCGTTGGCCATGCTCGCCACCTCGGTGTTCTCCATGGCCGGCCTGGCCCTGTTGGCACGGGTCGATGTTGCCGAAGGACGGCGTCAGGCCATCGACGGCGGGTCCCCCGAGCCAGCGTGAAAGCCGGGTGACCTCGGCCGCTGTCGGTACTGTCAATCCCCGTTAAACACGCTACATTCGAAACGGGTGATCCGGAAGAAAGGGCAGGCTATGTTGAGTGCGCTCCGTCGTGGTCCGATTCCCCTGCTGTCCCCGGCGATGCTCGATCGCGACGAGGTTCGCCTTCCGGCCCCGCCGAGCGAGCGCGAGGTTCGACGGGCGCGCCTCATCCGCCACCTCGCGCGCCGCCAGCTCGGCTTCCTCGCCCTGCACGTCGCGCTGGGCGTGCTGGGTTGGTCGGCACTGGCCTTGGCGGGTTGGGGCGTCTACGCGCTCATCCGCTGAGAGCGCTCGCCTCGCCCTGCTGCTGCAGGGCCCACATCGCCGCGTAGCGACCCTTCGAAACCAGCAGCTCGGCATGCGTACCGCGCTCGATGATCCGTCCACCATCCATCACCAGGATCTGGTCGGCGTCCATGATCGTCGACAGGCGGTGCGCGATCACCAGCGTGGTGCGCCCGACGGCGATGCGGTCGAGTTCCGACTGGATCGCCCGCTCCGACCGTGAATCGAGCGCCGACGTCGCCTCGTCGAAGATCAGGATCGCCGGGTTCTTCAACAGCGCGCGGGCGATCGCCACGCGCTGCTTCTCGCCGCCGCTGAGCTTCAGGCCGCGTTCGCCGACCTCGCTGTCGTAGCCGTCGGGCAAGGACTTGATGAAGGTGTCGATGTGGGCGGCTTGCGCGGCAGCCTCCACTTCGGCATCGCTGGCTTCCGGGCGGCCGTAGCGGATGTTGTAGCGGATGCTGTCGTTGAAGAGCACCGTGTCCTGCGGAACGATGCCGATGCTGCCGCGCACCGAGCCCTGCGTGAGCTCGCGGAGGTCGTGGCCGTCGATCTCGATGCGGCCTTCCTGCACGTCATAGAAGCGGTAGAGCAGCCGCGCCAGCGTCGATTTGCCGCTGCCCGAATGGCCGACCACGGCGACCGTCTGGCCCGGCGCGATCTCGAAATCGACGCCATCGAGGATGGTGCGGCGCGGGTCGTAGCCGAAGCGGACGTCGCGGAAGCGCACGCGCGGCTGCCGCGTGGCGAGGGGCTTCGCCTCCGGGTGGTCCTGCACGTCGAGGTTCTCGTCGAGCAGGCCGAACAGCTTCTCGATGTTCGTCAGCGCCTGCTTCACCTCGCGGTACATCATGCCGAGGTAGTTCAGCGGCGCCGAAAGCTGCAGCAGGTAGGCGTTCACCAGCACGAGGTCGCCAATGGTCAGCTCGCCGGCCACCACGCCCGAGGCCGCGCGCCACATCAGCGCGGTGACGCCGATCGAGACGATCGCCGCTTGGCCAAGGTTGAGCACACCCAGCGTCTTCAGGCTCTGCACCGTCGCCTCTTCGACGCGCTGCAGGCTGCCGTCGTATCGCCGGGCTTCGTGCTCTTCGTTGTTGAAGTACTTGACCGTCTCGTAGTTGATCAG
Organism: Lysobacteraceae bacterium; assembly: GCA_027483745.1. Next base: position 5,744 of record JAIXTZ010000249.1, on the reverse strand, counting down.
CGCGTCGACGGCGCGCGTGCTGCTCGCCGACTCGGCATCGATCGCCGCGCGGTAGTAGCGCGTGCGCCATTCGGTGACGCGGAAGGTCCAGGCGGAATACACCACGAGCGTGGCGAGCGTGATGATCGCAAAGCCCCAGTCGTACAGGTACACCAGCACCGCGGTGACCAGCACGACCTCGATGAGGGTGGGCAGGATGGTGTAGAGCGTCCAGTCGAGCAGGTCGGAAATCGCCGTGCCGCCGCGCTCGACGTCGCGGGCGATGCCGCCGGTCTTGCGTTCGAGGTGGAAGCGCAGGCTGAGCGAATGCAGGTGGCGGAACACTTTCAACTGCACGGTGCGCGCGCTGCGCGCCATCACCCGGGCGAAGACGATCTGCCGCAGCTCGGTGAACAGCGTCGAGGCGAGCCGGGCGCCGCCATACGCCAGCAGCAGGCCGACAGGCAGGGCGAGAAGCGTCGCCGGAACGTCGAGGCCATCGACAATCCGCTTCATCAGCATCGGGATGCCCAGCAGCATCACCTTCGCCGCGATCAAGCAGAGCAGGGCGGCCGTGATGCGGCGCCAGTAGGGTTTCAGGAAGGGCAGCAGGTCGGCCAGCACTTGCCGGACCGTGCCGTCGCCGCGGCGCGGGGCATCGACCGGCGCGTGGCCTTCGATTGATGGGGCGTTGTCGGATGTGGGGGCGCTCATGCGGGCATTGTCGCGCGGTCCGGGGCGTGGCGGCGACGAAGCCTCGTAGAATGACGGGATGACTTCGACCGCCACCGCGTCCCGCGCACGGCTCGCCCTCGTGCTTGGGGCGCTGGCCATGATCGGTCCGTTCTCCATCGATACGGTGTTTCCCGCCTTCGGGGCGATGGCGGACGACCTCGGCAACACGCCGGTGGCGGTGCAGCAGACGATCAGCAGCTACCTGCTCGGCTACGGCCTGATGTCGCTGTTCCATGGCGCCATTTCGGACGCCGTGGGGCGGCGCCCGGTGATCCTCTGGGGCACGGCGCTGTTCGGCCTCGCATCGGTGGGCTGTGCGCTGAGCACCGACCTCACGACCCTGCTGCTGTTCCGCTTCATCCAGGGCCTCTGCGCCGGGGTCGGCATGATCGTCGGGCGCGCGATCATCCGCGATGTGTTCGACGGTGAGGACGCGCAGCGCCTGATGAGCCAAGTGTCGATGATCTTCAGCATCGCCCCGGCGTTGGCACCGATCGTGGGTGGCTGGATCCTCGGCTTCGGCGACTGGCACGCGATCTTCTGGTTCCTCGCGGCCTTGAGCCTGGTGCTGGGGGCGCTGGTGTGGCGCGTGCTGCCGGAAACGCATCCGGCGGAACGCCGCCTGACACTGGACGCAGGCGTGCTCATCGGCAATTACGTCGGCATGCTCCGGCATCGCCGCTTCGTCTGGCTGGTGGCGGTGACGACCATGAACTTCGCGGCGCTGTTCCTCTACATCGCATCGGCACCGGCGGTGGTGATGACCCACTTGGGGATGGGCGAGGCGGACTTCGGCTGGTTTTTCGTTCCGGTGATCACCGGAATGCTTGCCGGCGCGTGGGCGACGGGTCGCGCGGCCGGGCGCTTTGGCGCGCGGACGATGGTCGTCGCGGGATTCATCGGCTGCCTTCTGGCCACGAGCGTGAACCTCGCGTACGCGGCGCTGGCGCCGGACTATGCCTACCCATGGGCCGTGATGCCCTTGATGCTGCTCAGTTTCGGCATCGCGCTGGTGTTCCCGCAGCTGATGCTGCAGCTGCTCGATCTGTATCCGACGCAACGGGGCAGCGCCTCGTCCATGCAGGCCTTCCTGTCACTGATGTTCCAGGCGGGCGTCGCGGGACTGCTGTCTCCCGCGCTGTCTTCGAGCCCTTGGGGTCTCGCCGTCGCCGCCAGCCTCCTTTCCTTGCTGTCGTTCGGCCTTTGGCGTTGGGGTGACGGGCGGTGGTCGTGAAGGCATGCCCGCCGCCGCCGGCGTCACGCCGCGGGCTTGCGCGCCGCCAGCAGGCTCGCGGCCGCGGAGCCGGCAAGCACCAGGAGTGCGCCGGCCCAGCCCATTCCCCCGAGTTGCTCCGGCGCGATCAGCGACGGCCAGACGGCATGCACTGAAGCGACGGCGCCGACGCAAAGGATGGGGGTCGTGGCGAGGATGGCCGAGACGCGCGAGGCCTCCCAGTGCGCCAGCGCCTCGGCGAACGCGCCGTAGGCGACCAGCGTGTTGAGCGCGCAGTAGCCGAGCAGCGCGGCGTGCAGGGCGTCGAGTTCCAGCAGAACCTTGGGGCTGGCGAACGGCCAGAGCACCACGGCGGCGAGCACGTAGATGGCGCCGAGGACGGCCGGCGACGAGAGCCGAACGAGCAGCTGCTTCTGCAGCAGGGCGTAGATCGCCCACACGACGGCCGCGAGCACCACGAGGCTCGCACCGAGGGCGTAATCGCCCCCATGGCTCGCATTCTGCTCTCCGAAGAACAGGCCGAGCCCGGTCGCGATGACGAGCAGGCCGAGCCACTGCGCGGGGGCGAAGCGCTCCTTGAACACGAGGATGCCCCCTAGCGCCATCAGCAACGGCGCGAGCTGGATGATCAGCTGCGCGTTGGCCGGCGTCGTGTACTCCACGCCCAACAGGTAGAAGACGTAGTTGCCGAGCAGCATCAGGCCGGCGACGAGCAGCATGCCCCAGTGCTTCGGCGCCAGCGGCCGGAAGGCGGCGAAGCCGCCGCGGGCGGCCAGCCACGCGCCCATGACGCCCCCAGCCACGAGGAAACGGAACCACGTGAGGGTGATCGCATCGACCTGCTCGAGCGTCAGCTTCAGGGCGACGGGCAGGGTCGCCCAGCAGGTGGCGGTGACGAGGGCGAGCAGCAGGCCGAGGCGCCAGCGCCCCGAGGATTCGTGGAGGGCCATCGTGGCATCCGCATCGAGAGCCGCCATCATCGCCCGGTGGAGCGGCGCGCGACCAGCGTCGCGCGCCGACTCCGGTTCAGTAGATGACGAACTCCGCCCGGCAGCCCTGGTCGACCCAGACTTCGCCGCGATCGACGCCCCACGTGCGTCCGTATTGGCAGTCACCGCGGCTGAGCTGGCGCGTCAGTTCGATGTGCTCACGGCGATCCACGGTCTGCCGGCACCACGTCATCCGCCCGCCCTGCGATTCGCAGGTGAAGTGGCGTTCTGCCCCGCCGCTCCAGCCGCCGCCACCCCATCCGTCACCGCAGCCGCGCGGGCCGCAGTCTGGCCGGCGATCGTCGTCGCGGTCATGGTCGTTGTGGTTGGCGATCACGGCGCCCGCGATGGCCCCCATGATCAGCGCACCGGCGAGGGCGCCATTGTTGTTGCCGGAGGATGAGGACGGGCGGCTTCCGCCCACGCGGAACTCGGCCCGGCAGCCGTTCGTCACCCAGATGCGGTTGCGGTCGTAGCCCCAGGTGTCGCCCTGCCAGCAGCCGGCGCGACTGAGCTGTCGGGACAGCGTGACACCGCCGTAGGTGTCCACGCGGCAGGCGGTCCAGCGACCGTCGGTGGATTCGCAGCGGATGGTCGTGCTTGCCTCGGCCGACGTCGATCCGAACAGTGCCGCAGCGGCGAGGAGGAGGGTGGGGAACCAGCGGCTCATCGGGCACCTCCGGCGGCGGCCGCACGGCCTTGGGCGATTTCCTCGGCGCTCAGGCAGCTGCTGCCGTCCGCATCGAACGAGGTGAAGCGCGCCGTGTAGGCGTCTTGCCAAGCGTCGATGCCGATCGGCCGCGCCGCGCTCGGTTCGCCCGGCAAAGGCGGGGCTTCGTTGGCATCGAGGACGTTGTCGCCGTTGCTATCGAGCCGGTGGAAACGACGGCTGGTGTAGTTCCGCCCTTCCTCGAGGTCGAGGCAACCATTGGCGTTGCGGTCGAGCTGTTGCACCAGGGCTGCGGGCTCGATGCTGCCGATCGCCGGCGGCGCATCAGCCGCGACGACGGCCTGGGCCAGCGCGATGGCGGCCCCTCCGATCCAGTACTTCATTGGACACTCCCCGGACGCCGCCCCGTCGGGGGGACGAGGTCCCTCGGCGTCCGGCGCCAACCCTACGCCGCTCTCGTGTCCGCTGCCATCGCGGTGGGCAGCAGGCCTTGCAGGTGCGGCAGCGAGGCCAGGTGCGCGGCGGCATCCTCGGCATCGCCTTCGAACCAGGCCTTCGCCGAGCCCCGTCGGAAGGTGTATCCCCACGCGTCCATATCGGCGAACGCGCGCTCCCGCCCGAAGCCCGGGAGGGCGTCGGCCAGCAGCAGCTGCAGGTAGCAGACGGCGTCCTCTTCGCGCTGCGTGTCCGCCGCGTCGGTATGGATGGCGGCGCGACGCGGCGGCGGCATCACCATCAGATGGCCGGCCTCGTGCAGCAGCGAGTGCACCGGCGTGTCGTCCCGCGCGTAGACGCGGCTGCCGATGATGCCGGCCTCGGCATCGCCCCAGTAGCTGCCGGGGATGGCTTCGCCCGGCTCGACCTCGACCAGTTCAAGGTCGAAGCGGGCGAGCAGGGCGCTAGGCGCGGCCCAGCCAATGTCGGCGAGGGTGAGCACGGTCGACGTCGTGGCCATCGTGGATCGTCCCGGCGCGTTTGCCCGCGGCGGCGGCCGCGGGCCTCTTCTCAGCCGTTCTTGTCCGGGAGCGAGACGGAGATGTCGAGCACGTCGTGCTCGCCGTCCTTCACCAGATCGACCTTGACCGCGTCGACGTCGACGTTGACGTACTTGCGGATCACCTCGAGCAGCTCGCGCTGCAGCAGGGGCAGGTAGTCCGGCCCACCGCGGGTGCTGCGCTCCTGCGCGACGATGATGCGCAGGCGTTCCTTCGCGAGGTTCGCGGTGGCGGGTTTCTTGCCCGTCAGGAAATCGAACAGGCCCATGGCTCAGCCCCCGAAGATCTTGGCGAAGAAACCTTTCTTCTCGGCCGTGGTGAAGCGCATCGGGCGCTCTTCGCCGAGCAGGCGGGCGATGGCGTCGGTGTAGGCCTGCCCCGCATGGCTCTGGTCGTCGAGAATCACCGGATTGCCCGAGTTCGAGGCCTGCAGCACGTCCGGCGATTCCGGGATAACGCCGATCACCTTGAGGCCGAGGATCTCCTCGACGTCGGCGATGGAGAGCATCTCGCCCTTCTCGACGCGCTCGGGGTTGTAGCGGGTCAGCAGGAGGTGCTCCTCGATGCGTTCGCCGTTCTCGGCCTTCTTCGTCTTGCTCTGCAGCAGGCCGAGGATGCGGTCGGAGTCGCGCACCGAGGACACTTCCGGGTTCACCACCACGAGTGCTCGGTCGGCGAAGTACATCGCGAGGAACGCGCCCTTCTCGATGCCGGCCGGGCTGTCGCAGACGATGAAGTCGAAGCCGTCGTCGGCGAGGTCCTTCAGCACCTTCTCGACGCCTTCCTTCGTCAGCGCGTCCTTGTCGCGGGTCTGCGACGCGGCCAGCACGTAAAGGTTGTCGAAGCGCTTGTCCTTGATCAGCGCCTGCTTGAGTGAGGCTTCGCCGTGCACGACGTTGACGAAGTCGTACACCACGCGGCGCTCGCAGCCCATGATCAGGTCGAGATTGCGCAGGCCGACGTCGAAGTCGATGACCGCGGTCTTCTTGCCGGCGCGGGCGAGGCCCATGGCGATGCTGGCCGAGGTCGTCGTCTTGCCGACGCCGCCCTTGCCCGAGGTGACTACGAGGATTTCCGCCAAGGTCGTTTCTCCGTCTTTGTGTGGCCGTCAGGCCAGCGGCTGGATTTGCAGGATGTCGTTG
>JAIXTZ010000061.1 GCA_027483745.1 Lysobacteraceae bacterium | reverse complement strand
GCCCGCTTGGCGTTGCGCTGCGCGCCGATCGGCAGGTTCGCGATCCATTCGGCCTGGCCGCTCGGCACCTGGCCATCCTGGTTGAGCAGCAGGTTCTCGTGGATGGCGAGCGTCGGCTCGACGGCTACCTTCTTCGCGACGATCGCATCCATCGTCTTGCGCACGCGCGGGGATTGCAGGTCCAGCTGGTCGAGGCGCTTCAGCGCGGTGAGGCGCAGCAGGGTGCGGGTGTCTTCCTCCGGCGTCAGCACCCAGCCCAGCATCACCTGGTTGATGTGGGTGAGCTCGTCGTAGCCGGCCTCGATCATCGCGTCGGCATTGGTGAAGGCCGGGATGTGGCCCGAGACGCGCAGGCCGAGGCGATGCGCCTCCGCCGCGGCGGCCGCCGACCACGCCGGGTTCATGCTGTTGTAGAGCTTGATCTGCGGGAAGCCGCGCGCGGCGTACCAGCGCACGGCCTCGAGCGCCTGGGCCTGGCTGGTGACGAGGTAGCCGTTGTTCGAGTTGAACGGGCTGCGGCCCTCGATGAAGCCGGCGCGGGTGATGCGCGGGCCGGCGAGCTTGCCGCTCTCGATGTTCTGGATCAGGCGGTCGAGCACGTCGTTGTCGTTGCCCATGTCGCGCACCGAGGTGATGCCGGCGGCGAGGTTGAGCACGGTGCGGTTCTGGCCGATGTGCCCATGCATCTCGTACATGCCGGGAACCAGGGTGCCGCCTTCGCCCTCGACGATGACCTCGGGGCCGGTGCCGGTGGCGTCGAGCGGCTGGATGCCGCTGATGCGGTTGCGGTAGACCACCACGCTCACCGGTTCGGAGCGCGTGCCGGTCTTCGGGTCGAACACGCGCACGTTGCGGATGCGGACGGGGTGCTCGTAGCGGTGGGCGACCTCGGCCTGCATCGCGATGAAGCGCTGCTCGCCCAGCGCGACCGTGAGCTGGCGCAGGCGCTCGGCGTCCGCCTCGTAGCCTTCGCGGATCAGCAGGCCGCGGGTGGCGAGCACGGCGAACAGGTCGCCGTCGGCTTCGACCATCAGGTGCGTCGGGTCGAGGTCGAGGCCGGAGAGCGTGACGCGCTGGACGGTCTGCTTGGCGTCGCCGCTGCCGACCTCCAGCGTGTCGCCCTTCTCCAGCCGAAGTTCGCCGCCCGGCAGCGTGGCGATGCGGCCGTCGCCATCGGCCATCAGCGCGCGGGCATACACGCCCAGCGCCCACGGCGTGCCGCTCTGGCCAATGTAGAGCGCGCCGGCCGCGTTGGCCGCCTCGCCGGTGCCCACAGCGTCCTTCCACGTGGCCTTGCCGTTGGCGACGGCGAAGCGTTCGTCGACCTTGCTGCCAAACGTCGTCGCACCGGAGATCGACCATTCGACCGGAAGCCCGGCGTCCGACAGCCGCAGCGTTTCCTTCATCGTCGGCCCGCGCCCGTTGTCCTTGACGTCGTAATCGACGCTGACGGTGTCGCCGTCGACCGTGGCATGCAGGTGGCCGATGGTGGCCTCCGGCGTCAGCACGACGTAGCGCTGGGTCTCGGCGGCTTCGGCGGTGCCGAGCGCGAGGGCGAGGGCAGCGAACAGCAGGGTCGATCGCATGGCGTGGTGTTCTCCCGTGGAGGCCGCACTGTACCCTTGCCGGCCATGAAGCGCGCCGAGCCCGCTCTGATGAGGATCCCTGCGCTGCGCGCGGGGCTCGCGATTTTGGCGGCCGTCGCGCTGGCATGGATCGTGTTCGCCCTCGTCGTGCGGCCGTCGAGTGACCGTGACTGGGTTCCCGATCAGGCCCGCATGCCGATCGCCACGATGGCGGGCGATGAACTTCGGCTCGCGAATGTCCGCAATGCCCGCTACCGCAGCACGACGGACTTCGATCTCCGTTGGGAGGCCCGGGACTACCGGCTGGATGACGTGGAGAGCGCCTGGTTCATCGTCGAACCCTTCGCCGATTGGCGCGGGCCGGCGCACACCTTCGTGAGCTTCGGCTTTCGCGACGGCCGGCACCTCGCGATCTCCGCCGAAGTGCGCAAGGAAGTGGGCGAAACCTATTCCCCGCTGGCCGGCCTGTTCCGGCAGTACGAACTGATGCTGGTGCTGGGCGACGAGCGCGACCTGATCGGCTTGCGGGCGGCGCATCGGCGCGACCCCGTCCACCTGTACCGCTTGCGGGCGACGCCGGCGCAGGCGCGGGCGCTGCTGGTGGCGCTGTTGGAGAAGGCCAATGGGCTCGCCGAACGACCGGCGTTCTACAACACGCTGTCGGCGAACTGCACCACGACCATTGTCGATGCCGTCGATGCATTGGCCCCCGGTACCGTCCCGATGAGCTGGCGGACGCGGCTGCCCGGCTACAGCGACGACCTCGCCTTCGACCTCGGGTTGATCGACACCGATCTGCCCCGCGATCGCTATCGCGAAGCGCATCGCATCGACGGCCTTGCGCGCGAGGCCGAGGCCGCCGGGCTGGAGGGCGAGGCCTACTCCGCGGCCATCCGGTCGCGCTGGGCCGGATCGACCACGAGTTCGCCCAACCGGTAGCCCCGGGCCTCGGCACGCTGCCGGATCCGCTCGAACAGCGCCGGGTCGAGCGTGGTCTCGCGCGCGAGGATCCACATCGCGCCCTGGCCAGGGCCCCCGACCACCGCCCATCGGTAGTCCGGGTCGAGGTCCACCACCCAGTAGTCGGCCCAGACCATCGGCAGCCAGCCCAGCCAGCCGGGGGCGAAGCGCACTTCCAGCGCCCCGCCGTCGCCGGCCCGACGCGCGGCGCCGGTCGATTCGATCATCCCGTCGTCGGTGCGGCAGGCGTTGCGGACGTCGATGCTGCCGTCGTCGCGCGATGTGTACGTGGCTGTGGTGTCGCCAATGCACTTCCGCTGGAAGAACATGGGCAATCGGGCGACTTCGTGCCAGCGGCCGGCGTAGCGGTCGAGGTCCAGCGCCTCGACGGGGGCGTTCGCGGTGCCGTTGGGGAGGGCGGCAGGCAAGGCCCCCGCCGCGGCATCGGCCGGCGCGGCGAGCGCTAAGCCGAGGGCGAGGATCGCGCCGAGGAAAGCGGGGTATCGGAGCATCGGGCGGATCCTAAGGGTTCGAGTCCGCAAGCGTGCGCCGCCGCGCGTTCAACGGCCGTGCAGGCGGCGAGGGCGATTGAGCCGAGGTGGGCGCTTCGGGCATGGTTCGCCCATGGACCTGCCCACCGCTCTCGGCCTCGGCGCCGCCTTCCTCACCAGCGTCGCCTTCGTGCCCCAGGTGGTGCGCAACTTCCGCCGCAAGCACGTCGACGACCTGTCGTTCTCGACCTTTGGCACGTTCACGCTTGGCGTCCTCCTGTGGCTGGTGTACGGCGTGATGATCGACAGCCTGCCGATCATCCTGGCCAACGTCTTCACGCTGGCGGTGAACGCGCTGAACCTGTGGCAGATGTGGGCCTATCGGGAATCGTCACCCCGGGGGGACTGACGGTTCCGCGGCGCCGTGCACGACGAAGTCCACGCGCAGGCGTTACGCTCGCGACCTCGATTCCACTGGAGGAGGCTCCGATGCGCACCACCCGTCTCGCCCTGGCTGTTGTCTTGGCCGCCGTTCTGTCCGGTTCGGCCTTTGCCGAAGATGCCGTCGAGGGCACGCTGCAGCTCACCGACAAGCAGACGTTCCTGCTGCCGATCGACGAGCCGGGCAACCGCCTCCCGGAATACCCGGCGGAGGTCCTGGCGCAGCAGCAGGTGCCGTCGCGCGCCATCTGCATGCGCGTCGACATCGACGAGGAAGGCGCGGTCAGCTACGCCGGCCCCGTGGTCCGCGAGCCGGAGTGCCCGGCCGTGACCGAGCTGAGCAAGCAGTTCGTCGACGTGTCGGTGGCGGCGCTGTCCACCTGGCGCTTCGAGCCGGCCATCGTCTGCACCTTCCGCAGCACCGCCGCGAAGGACGCCGCCGGCATGAGCTGCCAAGGGGGGCGAGAGACGCCGCAGGCCACGAGCCTCACGTTCCGCCTGCTGTTCAACCAGGTCGACGGCAAGGGCGTGGTCTTCCTGCAGCGTGGCTGAGAAGCGCGGCGCGCCTTACGTCCTCCGGGACTGGCGCACTCGGGAGCTGCGATTCGCCGAAGGCACCGCCCAGAGCCGCATGTCGCGCTGGGCGCCGGATCGCCTCGTGGTGGACTACACGCGGACGATGCTTGGTGCGCTGGCGCTCGTCCCGGCGCCCAGCCACGTCGCTATGGTGGGGCTGGGGGGCGGCTCGCAGGCGAAGTTCCTGCACCGCCACCTGCGCGGCGCGACGCTTGAGGCCGTCGAGATCAGCCCGGAGGTGATCGCCCTGCGGCGCGAGTTCCGCATCCCCGATGACGATGCCCGCTTCCGCGTCGTGCAGGCCGACGCCGCCGAGTGGCTGAAGACGCGGCCGGCGTCGATCGACCTGCTGCTGGTCGATGGTTACGACACCAGCGGCATCCCGGCGGCGCTTTCGACCCAGCGCTTCTACAACGACTGCCGCGCCTGCCTTCGGCCTGGGGGCGTGGCCGCGTTCAACCTGTACGACACCGCCCATGCCGAGCACCGGCACCGGCTGCAGGTCGCGTTCGGCGCTGCGAACGTGGCGGTGATCGAGGAGGCGCGCCAAAGCAACCGCGTGGCGTTGGCCTGGACGGCGCCGCTCGCGCCCACGGCCGTGGCGCCCGCGCTGTCGCGGTCAGGGCAGCGCGAACTACGAGAGGCGCTGGCCGCGGTGCGGGCGGTGGTTCAAGGGCGCTAAACTGCGCGCCCGCCGTCGGGTTCCCCGGCCGTGGGTCGAACCGAGGAACCGCCGTGAACACGTCCCTGGTGCGCCAGCCCGAAACCCCGAAGCCCGACGTCCTCCGGCTGGAACAGAAGCGCGCCGGCGCGAAAACATTCTTCGAGTTCGGCGAGGAGTCGCTGCGTTACGGCTTGGACGACGGCAATGCCTCGCGCACCTGGACGATCGAGTACGCCGAGCTGTCGGTGGAGCGGGAGCACTTCGTCGAGCGCAACACCTGGTGGCGCAACGTCGGTGCGATCTGGGTCGGGTTGGGTCTCGTGCTCACGTCGATGGACTGGGCGAAGACGCAGGTCTTCGGCTTGTCGATCGGGCTGCCGCTGGGCGCGGCCTGCCTCGTCTGGTACGCGCTCCGCATCCGTCGCTATGTCGTCGTGCCGTCTCCGCGCACCAATGTGCTGGTGATCGACGACGCCTCCGCGGCGGGCGTCCTGGCCGAGATCGACCGCCGTCGCGCCGCACAGCTGCGCGACCGCTTCGACTACCTCAGCCCGGACGAAAGCCCCGAGCAGCAGCGCCATCGGGTGCTCTGGCTGCAGCGGCAGGGATCGCTCGACGACCACGAGGTGTCGGCACGTTTGCTGCAGATCGACCTGATGGCGCAGAGCGCTTCAGCGGGCCCGCGGCAGGGCGAGCGCGACGAGTAAGGCTGCGCCGCAGGCGACGAAGGCGAGGTAGTGGGTGTTGAAATCGCGGAGCGCGAAGGCCACCAGGCCGTAGCCGGCCCAAGCGAGGCCGAGGGTTAGCAGGGTCGCCCCGTGCAGCGGCTGGTCGCGCCACGCCCGCCAAGCCTGCGCGCCGACGATGGCGCCACTCGCGAGCATCATCACCGTGCCGAAGGCCCAGGCGCTGCCGAT
>JAIXTZ010000067.1 GCA_027483745.1 Lysobacteraceae bacterium | reverse complement strand
TGGGCGGCATGGAACGCCTTCGTGCCGGCCGACCCGAAGGCCGAGTGCTCGGTGAGCTACTGCATGAACCTGCTGCAGGGCCTCGAATCGCCCGAGCCCTTCGTGGTCACCCTGAACCGCACGGCCGCGATCGACCCGGCCAAGGTCATCGCACGGATGACCTACCACCACCCGATCTACACGCACGAGAGCGTGGCCGCGCAGGAACGCCGCACGGAGCTCAATGGCCGCCGCCGCACCTGGTTCGCCGGGGCGTACTGGGGCTTCGGCTTCCACGAGGACGGCATGCGCGCCGGCGTCGAGGCCGCGGCCGGCCTCGGGGTGCGCTGGTGACGAGCGGCGACCAACGCATGGCGCCCGCGGGTTCCGGCCTGCGGAGCGCCCTCTACGTGGGTCGCGTGCAGCACCGCCGCTTCGCGGTGGCGGAGAACCACTTCCGCTACCGGATCTTCCAGCCCTACCTCGACCTCGCCGAGCTGGACCGCGTGTTCGACCGCCGGTGGTTCTGGTCGGTGAACCGCCGCAACCTCGCCGAGTTCCGGCGTAGCGACTACTTCGGCCATGCCGCGCTGCCTCTGGACGTCGCCGTGCGCCGCCGCGTGGAAGCCGAACTGGGACGCCCCGCGCCCGGCCCGATCCGCCTGCTCACCCACCTGCGCTACTTCGGCTACGTGCAGAACCCGGTGAGCTTCTATTACGGCTACCGGGAGGACGGCGAGACCCTCGACTGGATCCTCGCGGAGATCACCAACACCCCGTGGGGCGAACGCCACGCCTACCTGCTGCCGGCCGAGCGCGCGGAGCGGATGGGCCGCGCCCTGCACTTCGGCTTCGACAAGGCCTTCCACGTCTCGCCTTTCCTGCCGATGGACCGGCGCTACCACTGGGTGTTCACCCCCCCGTGCGACGATCTCCACATCCACATGGACGTGCTGCGTGGCGAAGCGCGCGAGTTCGACGCGACGCTCACGCTGGAACGCCGGCCGCTGCAAGGCAACACGCTGGCTTCATGCCTCGCCGCGTATCCATTCATGACCGTGAAGGTGGCCGCGGCCATCTACTGGCAGGCCTTGAAGCTGAGTCTCAAGCGCGTGCCGTTCCACCCCCACCCGAATCCGGACGCCCGCCTGTGAGCCTGCCTGCCGACGCCCTGCCCAACGAAAACGCCTCTTCGGGCACCTACGAGCGCTGGCTCCGCACCCGGCTCCTGGAGCGCCTCGGGGACTTGCGCCAAGGCACCTTGGTGATCAGCGATGCGCTGGGCGAGACCCGCCTCGGCGAGGCCGAACCCGCCCCGGGCGCGCCCGTGGCGCGCCTGCGCGTGCACGACCTCGAGGCCTATGCCCGCATCGCTACCGGCGGGTCGGTCGGTGCGGCGGAGGCCTACATGGACGGCCAGTGGAGCTGCGATGAGCTGGTGGACCTGATCCGCCTGCTGGTGCTCAACCGCGACCTGCTCGACGCGATGGAGGGCGGCATGGCCAAACTCTCCGGCTGGCTGCTGAAGGCCGTGCATGCGTTCCGCCGCAATACCCGCGCCGGCTCGCGGAAGAACATCGCCGCGCACTACGACCTCGGCAACGAGCTCTTCCGCCTGTTCCTGTCCGACGACCTGATGTACTCGTCGGCGATCTTCGCTTCGGCCGACGAACCGCTCGAGGCCGCCTCGTTCCGCAAGCTGCAGCGCATCGGCCGCAAGCTCGACCTGAAGCCGTCGGACCACCTTGTCGAGATCGGCACCGGCTGGGGCGGCATGGCCCTGCATGCCGCGAAGCACTTCGGCTGCCGCGTCACGACGACGACGATCTCGAAGGAACAGCACGCGTTGGCCACCGAGCGCGTGGCGAAAGCAGGCCTCTCCGACCGCGTGACCCTGCTGCTCGAGGACTACCGCGACCTCACCGGCACCTACGACAAGCTGGTGTCGATCGAGATGATCGAGGCCATCGGCCACCAGTACCTCGATACCTACCTCGCCAAGTGCGCGTCGCTGTTGAAGACGGACGGCCTCGCGATGGTTCAGGCCATCACCATCGAGGACCACCGCTACGAACAGGCGCTGCATTCGGTCGACTTCATCAAGCGCCACATCTTCCCAGGCAGTTTCATCCCGTCCATCAGCGCCATCACCGGGGCGATGGGCCGCAGCACCGACCTCCGCCTGGTCTCGCAGGAGGATTTCGGCCCGAGCTACGCCCTCACGCTGCGCCATTGGCGCGAGCGCTTCATGGCCAAGCTCCCCGACGTGCGCGCACTCGGCTACGACGAACGTTTCGTTCGGATGTGGGAGTTCTATCTCGCCTACTGCGAGGGCGGCTTCCTTGAGCGCTCCATCGGCGTCTCGCAGCTGCTGTTCGCGCGGCCGATGAACCGCCGCGACCCGTGGATGCCCGCGCCCGAGACCGTGTGATGCCGAAAGGGTTCCTCGTCGCGAACGTGCTCGGCTTCCAGGCCGTGTGGTTCGCCAGCGTGATCGGTGCGGCGAATGGACTGCCCTGGGCGGGCCCACTGGCGGTCTCGCTTTTCGCCATCGCGCATTTTTGTTGGACCCCCGACCGTCGGGGCGACCTGCGCATGCTGGCCATCGCCGTGGCGATGGGCCTGGTGGCGGACTCCTTGCTCGCGGCGACGGGCGTGCTCGCCTTCGCCAGCCCCTGGCCGTGGACCTTCGCGGCGCCCGTGTGGATCCTCGCCATGTGGGCCGGCTTCGCGCTCACCTTGAACCACTCGATGGCCTTCCTCCGCGGCCGCTGGGTGGCGGCGGCGGTGTTCGGCGCCGCAGGCGGCCCGCTCGCCTACTGGGGCGCGGCACGCGGCTTCGACGCGGTGGACTTCGGCATGGGCCTGCCAGTCGCCCTCGCCGCGCTGGCCGTGGTCTGGGGCGTGGCCATGCCCGCGCTCTACGCCCTCCATCGCGCCGCGCCCAAGGCGGCGGCGCGCGAGGGCGCCACGGCGTGAGCTTCTGGACCATCATCCTGCTGACTTGGCTCGGCGCCGCGGCCGGCATGGCGGCCGTCTGGGCCTTCTCCATGCGCGTACGCAATGCGGGCTGGGTCGACGTGGCCTGGGCGGGGCTCATGGCGCTGGCGGCGATGTTCGCCGGCCTATCGGGCGAAGGCGACGTGCTGCCGCGCGGCCTGGTGGCCGTGTTTGGCGGCGTTTGGGGTTCACGCCTGTGCCTGCACCTGATGCACCGCGTGCTGCGCGAGCCGGAGGACGGCCGCTACCAGGCCATGCGCGCCGCCATCGGCGATTCCCCGCTGCGATGGTTCGCCTTCTTCCAGGTGCAGGCCCTCGTCGTCGCGCTGTTCGCGATCCCTTTCACCGCGGCCGCGTCCGCCGACGCCGAAGGGCTCGAGCCCCTGATGCTCCTCGCGGTGCTGGTCTGGATCATCGCCATCGGCGGCGAAACCCTCGCCGACCGCCAGCTCGACGCCTTCCGCAGCGACCCGGCCAACAAGGGCAAGCTGTGCCGCGTCGGCCTGTGGGCGTGGTCGCGCCACCCGAATTACTTCTTCGAGTGGGTGCACTGGTTCGCCTACGTGCTCCTGGCTTGGTGCGGGCCCTACTTCGGGTGGAGCCTGCTCGGCCCGGTGGTGATGTTCGCCTTCCTGTGGCGGGTCAGCGGCATCCCGTGGACGGAGGCGCAGGCCCTGCGCAGCCGTGGCGACGCCTACCGTCGCTACCAGCGTGAAGTCAGTGCATTCTTCCCGTGGCCGCCCAAGGCGTCCGACCCTTCTTCGAACTGAGTACCCATGGCGCTGATCGATCTGTGCGAACGCGGCCTCGTGCCCGACTTCCTGACCCGCTACGGCATCCGCAAGCTCTGTGAGCAGCGTCTTCGCGACGAGCATGACGCCGACCTCGATCGTGCCGACGCGCGTTTCCGCACCCTGCTCTCGGAGCTGCGCGGCAGCCCGATCGCCATCGAGACGGCCGCCGCCAACGAGCAGCACTACGAGGTGCCGACGCGCTTCTTCGAGCTCAGCCTCGGCAAGCGCCTGAAGTACTCGGGCTGCTACTACCCCGACGGCAACGAGACGCTCGACGAGGCCGAGGAGAAGATGCTCGCGCTCTACGGCGAGCGCGCCGAACTGAAGGACGGCATGCGCATCCTCGAGCTCGGCTGCGGCTGGGGCTCGCTGACGCTGTGGATGGCCGAGCGCTTCCCGAACTCGCGCATCACCGGCGTCTCCAACTCACGCACGCAGCGCGAGCACATCCTCGCCCAGGCTGCCGTGCGCGGGCTGGCCAACGTCGAGATCATCACCACCGACGTCAACCGGCTCGAGCTCAGCCCGGAGACCTTCGATCGCTGCGTGTCGATCGAGATGTTCGAACACATGCGCAACTACGACACGCTGCTCGGCAACGTCGCGCGCTGGCTGAAGCCGGGCGGCAAGCTGTTCGTGCACATCTTCTGCCATCGCAGCCTGATGTACCCGTTCGAGACCGAGGGCTCGGACAACTGGATGGGCCGCTATTTCTTCACCGGCGGCCTGATGCCGAGCGCCGACACGCTGCTGCA
>JAIXTZ010000029.1 GCA_027483745.1 Lysobacteraceae bacterium | reverse complement strand
TGTACGGCTTCCCGGTCACCTGCACGAACGGCCAGTACGAGATCGTCCAGGGCCTGGCCATCGACGACTTCTCGCGCGAGATGATGAACAAGACGCTGGCCGAGCTCGAGGAAGAGCGCTCCGGCGTCGCGCACCTCCTCGGCTGATTGCCGGGAACAACGGAAAGGCGGCCTCGGCCGCCTTTCTTTTCGGCCATTTCGAAGGACGGGGTCGATGCCATCCAGAGGACCAAAGACGGCGCTGATGATCCTGGCAGCGTGCATTGCCGTGCCCGGCAAGGCCCAGGACTCCCAGACCGCCGACGTGCCGGACTCCGGCGTCGAACGTCAGGCCCCTCGCTGCTGGCCAGCGCTGGCCGAAGGCACGGAACGTATCCGGCCCGGACGCCTGACGTACCGCACGGTGAGGCTCGATCCGGAACGCAGCCCTTCGGCGGCGTTCACCGGTGGAAACAGCCTGGTCGAAGTCGTCGAGCTGCCGGAGTTCAAGCGTCCCTACCGGATCGAGTTCCAGCTGATCTTCGACATCAACTTGCGTAGGGACAGCGAGTATTTGCTGCCATCCGCCGTGCTGGTCGACTCCTCTTTTTGCGAGATTGACGATGTCGGCGAACTCACATTCGAGTTCAAGCGCAGCCTCATGAACCATCAGGGCGCTGAGGTCGCGCACGTCGGGGTGATGGACGATGATCCGAAGTTCCTGCTCGTCTACACCGACGCGAGGAAAGTGGGCGAGCCCGCAAGCTTGAGCACGGGCCCCTTCGCCGAGTACCAGATGTATCGCGCCACGAGCGGCTACACGATGGTTCGCATTCAGAACAAGGCGCCTTAGGAGCGAATTGAGATGACGCATGTTTCCCCCGGCGCGCGCTTCCGCGCCGCCCTCGCCGCCGAATCGCCGCTGCAGGTGATCGGCGCCATCAACGCCAACCACGCCCTGCTCGCCAAGCGCGCGGGCTACAAGGCGATCTACCTCTCGGGCGGCGGCGTGGCCGCCGGCTCGCTCGGCCTGCCGGACCTCGGCATCAGCGGCCTCGAGGACGTGCTGATCGACACCCGCCGCATCACCGATGTGTGCGACCTGCCGCTGCTGGTCGACATCGACACCGGCTTCGGCCCCAGTGCCTTCAACATCGCGCGCACGGTGAAGAGCCTGATCAAGGCCGGCGCTGCCGCTTGCCACATCGAAGACCAGGTCGGCGCCAAGCGCTGCGGTCATCGTCCGGGCAAGGAAGTGGTGTCGACCGAGGAGATGGTCGATCGCGTCAAGGCCGCCGCCGATGCGAAGACCGACAAGGACTTCTTCCTCATCGCGCGAACCGACGCCATCCAGGTGCACGGCGTGGACGCGGCCATCGAGCGCGCCATCGCCTGCGTCGAAGCCGGCGCCGACGGCATCTTCGCCGAAGCGTCCTACGACCTCGAGACCTACCAGCGTTTCGTCGACGCGGTGAAGGTTCCGGTGCTGGCCAACATCACCGAGTTCGGCAAGACGCCGCTGTTCACCCGCGAGGAGCTGGCCTCGGTCGGCGTCGCGATCCAGCTGTATCCGCTCTCGGCGTTCCGCGCCATGAACAAGGCCGCCGAGGCCGTGTACGCGGCGATCCGCCGCGACGGCCACCAGAAAGACGTGCTCGACCTCATGCAGACCCGCGAGGAGTTGTATGAGCGCATCCACTACCACGCGTTCGAGCAGCAGCTCGATGCCCTGTTCGCCAAGAAGAAGTGAGCCCCGACATGTCCGAGCAAGTGCTCCCCAAGGCCAAGAAGTCAGTCGCCCTCTCCGGCACCGCCGCCGGCAACACGGCGCTGTGCACCGTCGGCCGCAGCGGCAACGACCTGCATTACCGCGGCTATGACATCAAGGACCTGGCCGACCACGCCAGCTTCGAGGAGGTGGCCCACCTGCTGGTGCACGGCGTGCTGCCGACGGCGTCGCAGTTGAAGGCCTACAAGGCCAAGCTGAAGCGCCTGCGCGGCCTGCCGGCGATCGTCGCCGAGGCTCTGGAACTCGTTCCGGCCGCCGCCCATCCGATGGACGTGCTGCGCACCGGCTGCTCGGTGATGGGCACGGTGCTGCCGGAGCGCGAAGGCCATCCGGAGAACGAGGCCCGCGACATCGCCGACCGCCTGATCGCCAGCTTCGGCTCGATGCTGCTCTACTGGTGGCACTTCACGCGCAACGGCGACCGCATCCAGACGCAGACCGACGACGATTCGGTCGCGGCGCACTTCCTGCACCTGCTGCACGGCGAGCCGCCGAGCGCGCTGCACGCCCGTTCGCTGGATCGCTCGCTGGTGCTGTACGCCGAGCACGAGTTCAACGCCAGCACCTTCACCGCGCGCGTCATCGCGGGCACCGGCTCCGACCTGTTCTCGTGCATCACCGGCGCCATCGGCGCGCTGCGCGGCCCGAAGCACGGCGGCGCCAATGAAGTCGCGATGGACATCATCGCCCGCTACGACAGCGCCGATGCCGCCGAAGCGGACATCCGCGCCCGCGTCGAGCGCAAGGAGATCGTGATCGGCTTCGGCCACCCGGTGTACACCATCGGCGACCCGCGCAACCCGATCATCAAGGGCATCTCGCGCGAGCTCTGCAAGGAGGGTGGCAACCAGGTCCTGTTCGACGTCAGCGAGCGCATCGAGACGTTGATGTGGGACCTGAAGAAGATGTTCCCGAACCTCGATTGGTACAGCGCGTCGGCCTACCACATGATGGGCATCCCGACGGCGATGTTCACGCCGCTGTTCGTCATCGCCCGCACCACGGGCTGGAGCGCGCACGTGATCGAGCAGCGCCAGGACGGCAAGATCATCCGCCCGAGCGCCAACTACACCGGGCCGGAAGACCGCGCGTACGTGCCGATCGAGAAGCGCTGAGCGCGATCCCCTTCCGCCGGCCCCGGGCCGGCGGGTAGGGTGGGGCCATGTACCCGCACTGGGACGCCAACCTGCTGATCGTCGGGGTGACGGCGCTGACCGTCGCCCTCGCCGCGCTCGTGCACTACGAGGGCCTCGTGCTGTTGTCCCGTGGGCTCTCACGCCGCCACGAGGGCGAGCGACGCCGGAAGGTGCTGTACGGCATCTTCGGCGTGCTGGCCCTGCACGTGCTGGAGATCTGGATCTTCGGTACCAGCACCTGGCTGCTGCTGATGTACCCGAACACCGGGACCATCGCCGGGGCGCACCCGCCCCACTTCTTCGATGCGATCTACCTGTCGGCGGTGAGCTTCACCACCGTGGGCTTCGGTGACCTGACCCCGGTCGGCCCCATCCGCTTCAAGGTCGGCACCACGGCCCTGACGGGCTTCGTGCTGATCGCCTGGTCGGCGTCCTTCACTTACCTTGAGATGGAGCGCTTCTGGCGGCGTTGAGCCGCCGAACCGCCCGAAGGCTCAGCGCGACCCGCCCGCCGTGCTGCCGGGCTCGGGGGCGTCGTCGCGAGGACGAAGCCGGTTCACGCGGAAGAAGGTGTGGTCGTCGATGGTCGCGACCTGCGGATAGCTGGCCCAGCTCGGGTTCGCGATGCGCATGGCGGCGAAGTGGCTGGCGCCCGGCACGACCTCCCGACGCTCGGCATGCGGGCGGTTCCATTCCTTCTGGGCGGCGAAGGCAATCGCGACAGCCTCCTCCCAAGCCTCGACGTTGTTCAGTCGGGTGCGCGGGGGGACGAGGGTCGGGGCGAACTGCTTGGGCGCCTTCACGACCGCGCAGACGTCGTTGCCCCATAGGCCGGAGTCCCGGCGGCGCAGCGCGACCTCGGCGACGGCACGCTGGCCCAGTTCGGACTGGTCGCGGGCTTCGAGGTAGACCGTGGTGGCGAGGCAGAGCGGTTCGGCCTGGGCCGGGGGCAGCAGCGTCGACAACCACATCAAGAACGATAACTCCATGGCTTTCCTTGCTCCGTTGCGTCCGTGGCGTCCCGTGCGATGTGCGGCGCGGGCGGAGCCAGTGACTTGGCGTAATGGGGATGAACGGGTCCAGGAGTTCTGTGCTGACCCGCCTTCCCGGTCCGCTGAAGCGGTGGGAAGCCCCCGAAGCGCAATGAGCCCGGGAGTCACGAGAACGCCGTACTGGCCAAGGGGCGGTCGGGCGAACGGGGCGAACCGTAGCCCGGTCTTTCGAAACCCGGGCTGAACGCCATTTTCATAAGCTTTTGAATTTCCTCGGGCTTTTGCTCTAGCCCGAGTTGTGGGGCCGCCTTTTTTGAGCGACTACAGTGCCGCCGCGGTCCGCGTTCCCTGCGCGATCGCGCGCTTGGCGTCGAGCTCCGATGCCACGTCGGCGCCGCCGATCAGCTGCACGGGAACCTGCGCGGCCTGCAGGGGTTCCAGAAGCTCGCGCAGCGGCTCCTGGCCGGCGCAGACCACCACGTGGTCGACCGGCAGCAGGGTTTCCTTGCCCTCAATCCGCACGTGGAAGCCGGCGTCGTCCACCTTCAGGTACTCGACGTCACCGTGCGCCTTCACGCCCTTCATCTTGAGGGCGGCGCGGTGGATCCAGCCCGTGGTCTTGCCGAGGCGGGCGCCGGGGCGGCCCTTGGAGCGCTGCAGCAGCCAGACCTCGCGGGCGGCGGGCTCGGGGTGAGGCTTGGCCAGGCCACCGGGGCCATCGAAGTTGCTCGCGACGCCCCATTCGGCCATCCAGGCCTTCGGGTCGAGGCTCGGCGAGACCCCGCGGTGGACGAGGAATTCCCCGACGTCGAAACCGATGCCGCCGGCGCCGACGATGGCCGCCTTGGCGCCGACCTGCACCTTGCCGGTGAGGACATCGATGTAGCTGACCACCTTCGGATGGTCGTGGCCCTCGAAGCTGGCCTTGCGCGGACGGATGCCCGTGGCCAGCAGGACGGTGTCGAAGCCCTTCAGGTCGTCCGCCGCCACCCGGGTGTTCAGGCGCACGTCGACGCCGTGCTTCTTGAGCAGGGTGCCGAAGTAGCGCAGGGTCTCGTGGAACTCTTCCTTGCCCGGGATCGTCTTGGCGAGGTTGAACTGGCCGCCGATCTCCGGCGCCGCATCGAACAGCGTAACGGCGTGGCCGCGCTCGGCGGCCGTGGTGGCGGCGGCCAACCCGGCCGGGCCGGCGCCGACGATCGCGACCTTCTTCTTCTGCGTGGCCGGCTTGATCACCAGCTCGGTCTCGGCGCAGGCCCGCGGGTTGACGAGGCAGCTGGCCTTCTTGTTCTCGAACACATGGTCGAGGCAGGCCTGGTTGCAGGCGATGCAGGTGTTGATCTCGTCCACCCGGCCGGCCTTGGCCTTCGCGACCCAGGCCGGGTCGGCGAGCAGCGGAC
>JAIXTZ010000228.1 GCA_027483745.1 Lysobacteraceae bacterium | reverse complement strand
GGGCCGTCGTTCCGCCGCAAGATCCCCATGTCCCTCAACGCCCCGCAGCGCGAAGCCGTGCTGTACACGCAGGGCCCGCTGCTCGTGCTCGCCGGCGCCGGCTCCGGCAAGACCCGCGTCATCACCGAGAAAATCGCCCACCTCATCGCGAGCGGCCAGCGCGAGGCACGGCACATCGCCGCCATCACCTTCACCAACAAGTCGGCGAAGGAGATGAAGGAACGCGTGGCCAAGCGCGTGAAGGGCGACGCGGCGGAGGGGCTGACGATCAGCACCTTCCACGCGCTCGGCCTGCGCTTCCTGCAGCAGGAGGCCGGGCGCGCCGGCCTGAAGCGCGGCTTCTCGGTGTTCGACAGCGACGACCAGATGGGCATCGTCAAGGACCTGATGCCGCCGGGCACGAAGAACGACGTGCTCGAGCGCCTGCGCGGCCTCGTCTCGCGCGCGAAGAACGAGGCGATGACGCCCGAGCAGGCCATGGAAATCGCCAAATCGGCCGTCGAGCGCGAAGCCGCGAATTTGTACGCGAGATACCAGCAGCGCCTCGCGGCCTTTAATGCGGTGGATTTCGACGATCTGATCCGTCTGCCGGTGCAGATGCTGGAGGCCGACCCCGACTTCGCCGCCGGCTGGCGCGAGCGGCTGCGCTACCTGCTGGTCGACGAGTGCCAGGACACCAACGGCGCGCAGTACCGGCTGCTCAAGCAGCTGGCCGGGCCGAAAGGCAGCTTCACCTGCGTGGGCGACGACGACCAGAGCATCTACGCCTGGCGCGGCGCGCAGCCGGAGAACCTGAACCTGCTCGGCAGCGATTACCCCGCGCTGAAGATCATCAAGCTCGAGCAGAACTACCGCTGCGGCGCGCGCATCCTGCGGCTGGCGAACACGCTGATCGCCAACAACCCGCACGAGCACCTGAAGACGCTGTGGAGCGACCAGCGCGAGGGCGAAAAGATCAAGGTCTGGCGCTGCGAGAACAACGAGCACGAGGCCGACCGCGTCGCGGCCGAGATCGACTACCTCAACAAGGCCAAGGAGATCCCGTTCGGCGAGTTCGCCGTGCTGTTCCGCGGCAACCACCAGAGCCGCGCACTAGAGAAGTCGCTGCAGCTGCTGCGCATCCCCTACCACCTCACCGGTGGCACGGCCTTCCTCGAGCGCGCGGAAGTGAAGGACGCGCTGGCGTGGCTGCGCCTCGTCGCCAATGCCGACGACGACGCGGCCTTCCTGCGCTCGGTGGCCTCGCCGGCGCGCGGCATCGGCGGCACCTCGCTGGCGCGCCTGGCCGAACTGGCGCAGCAGCACCACCTGTCGCTCGACGGCGCGGCACGGCAGATGTCGATCCTCAAGCAACTCCAGCCGCGCATCGCGGCGGCGCTGGGCGAGTTCACCGGGATCGTCGATCGCCTGCGCGATGACGCCGAGCGCATGCCGGCCAAGGACCTCGTGCTGGCGCTGGCCGAGCGCAGCGGCATGCTCGAGGCCTTCCGCGCGATGAGCAAGGACAAGGCCGGCTACGAGCGCCGCAAGGCGAACCTCGATGAACTCGCCGACTGGTTCGACGGCCCGAAATCGAGCGTCGGCGACCTCGCCGCGCAGATGATGCTGCTGAGCCACGCCGACCGCGGCGAACCCGGCAACGCCGTGCGCTTGATGAGCCTGCACGCCAGCAAGGGCTTGGAGTTCCGCGCGGTGTTCCTCGTGGGGCTCGAGGACGGCACGCTGCCGCACGAGGCGAGCATGGAGGAAGGCCGTATCGACGAGGAACGCCGCCTGCTCTACGTCGGCATCACCCGCGCCAAGGAGCACCTCGTGCTCTCGCATTCGCTGGAGACCAAGCGCTGGGGCGACACCATCAAGCTCCAGCCCAGCCGCTTCCTCGACGAGCTGCCGCAATCCGACCTGCAGCGCGACGGCGCCGACCCGGAAGCCGAGGCGGAATCGAAGAAGCAGCGCGGCCGCGCGCACCTCGCGGCCATGGCGGCCTTGTTCGACGCCCCGAAGTAGTCGCTCAACGCTGGCAGCGCGGGCACCAGACGGTGGCGCGCTGCCCCAGACGCTCGCCCTTGAGGGGCGTGCCACAGACCTTGCAGGGCTCGCCCTCGCGGCCGTAGACGAACAGCTCCTGCTCGAAGTACCCGGGCAAGCCGTCGGGGTTGAGGAAATCGCGCAGCGTGGTGCCGCCGCGCTCGATGGCGTAGCCGAGGATGCGTTTCACCGCCGCGGCAAGGCGCTCGTAGCGCTCGCGGGTGACGCGGCCGGCCGGCGTGGTCGGACGGATGCCCGCCTCGAACAGCGCCTCCGCCGCATAGATGTTGCCCACGCCCACAACGACGGCCTGGTCCATCACGAAGGTCTTCACCGACGCCTTCTTGCCGCGGGACGCCGTGAACAGCGTGTCCCCGCTGAACGCATCGGACAGCGGCTCCGGCCCCAGCCCGGCGAGCAGCGCGTGCACCTCGCCGGGCGGCTGCCAGAGCAGGCAGCCGAAGCGGCGCGGGTCGGTGAAGCGCAGCACCCGGCCGTCGTCGAGGCCCACATCGACGTGGTCGTGCGGCCCGAGGGGCGTGGACGCCGGCAGCACGCGCATCACGCCGCTCATGCCGAGATGCCAGAGCGCACTGCCGGCCGACGTGTGCGTGAGCAGGTACTTGGCGCGGCGCTCGACCGCCTCGATGCGCTGGCCCGGCAGCCGCTCGCCGACGGCCGCCGGGATCGGCCAGCGCAGGTCCGGCCGCCGCAGCGTGACGCCCGTGATCCGCCGGCCCTCGAGGTGCGGCGCGAGGCCGCGCCGGGTGGTTTCGACTTCGGGTAATTCGGGCATCGTCGTCACGGGCGTGAAGGGGCGGGGCAGTGTAGGCCGGGCGACGGTCTTGCATTGCGGCGTCTCCGGGGCGGCCTTACGCTCCGCGCTCAGCCTGGGAACCCCGATGGACATCAGCCCCGACGACGCCCAGCGACGGATCGTCCACAACGCGGCGCGCATGCGCGTACTGGGCCTCTGGCTGGTCCTGATGCCGGTGGCCGTGGTGCTGCAGGAACTGCAGGCGCCGGCCATCATGTGGGCGCTGGCGGCCGCGAACGTGCTCGTCTGGCCCTGGGTGGCGCGACGGATGGCGCTCGCGCACGCACAGCCGCTGACCGTGGAGCGCCGCAACCTGCACGTCGACGCGTTGATGGCGGGGCTGTGGGTGGCCCTGATGCAGTTCAACGCCGTGCCGTCCCTGATGCTCGCGTCGATCATCCTGATGGACAAGTTCGCCTTCGGTGGGCCGCGCCTCGCGCTGCGCTGCGGCCTCGTGTTCCTCGCCTCTGCCATCGCGACCGCCGCGCTGGGCGACTTTGCGTTCACCCCGCAGAGCTCGTGGCCGGCCATCGCCGCCACGGCGCCCGCCTTGCTGGTCTACCCTTCGGCGATCGCGCTCTCGGCGTGGCGGCTGTCGCAACAGCTGGGCGGCCATCGCCACGCGCTCGCGTCGCTGGTGCGCCTCGACCCGCTCACCGGCGTGGCCAATGCCCGCGCGCTGCAGGAGGCCACCGAGCACGAGTTCCGCCGCTTCCGCCGCAGCGGCCACCGGGCCAGCTTCATGGTGGTGGACGTGGACCGCTTCCGGCTGCTCAACGACGTGCACGGCCGTGCCGCCGGAGACGCCGCGCTGCAGGCCATTGCCGCGGTCTTGCGCAAGACCCTGCGCGACACCGACACCTGCGGGCGGCTCGGTGACGACCGGTTTGGCGTCGTCCTCGCCGACGCGAGCGGGGGCGGCGTGGGTGAGCTCGCGGAGCGGCTGCGCCACGCCCTGGCCGCGCGCCTCCTGAAGGACGCCACCGGCGCCCATCCGACCGTCAGCATCGGGTACGCGCAGGTCGACGCCGGCATGCTCACCAGCACGCAGTGGATCGCTGCGGCGGAGTCCGCACTGCGTTCGGCCAAGGCCGCCGGGCGCAATCGGAGCATGTCGGCCCCAGCCTTCGGCAGCGTTTCCTCGTGACCGCGATCCATCGTCGCCTTGCGGCCCTCCTGTTGGCGGCCGTCGCTGCGTCGACGGCGGACGCCGCGGCGCCGAGCGCCGAGCAGCTGGATGCGCTGCAGGCGCTCCGCTTGGAGGATCCAAGCGCGTTCCTGGAACGGCTGCGGGCCATCGAAGCCCTGCCGCCGCCGATCGACCCACGGCAACGCGACCGGCTCGCACTGCTGGGCGCGCAGGCGCTGACGCTGGAATCCCGCTTCGCCGAGGCCCTGCAGCAGGCCGACCGGCTGGCCCGCGATGCACGCAGCGAGGACGTCCGCCTGCTCGCGGCCGCCCTTGCCGTCAACGTCCAGGCCGCCAGCCGCGATTTCCTCGACGGCCAGACGCGGCTGGAAGGCCTGCTTCGGGCCGTCGAGGCCCTGCCCGACAGCGCCGTGCGCCGCCATGTCGACCTCGTCGCGGCGGTGTTCTACAACCAGCTGTCGCAGTCGGAGATCGCCCTGCGGCACGCGGAGCGCGTGCTCGCGGGCAACGCCGAACCGGCAGAGCGCTGCACCGCGTCGGTCCAGGTGCTGGAATCACGCCTGGCCCGTTCGCAGAGCGACTTGGCGGAATCCGACTTCGAGACGGTCGAGGCCCTCTGCATGGACGCCGCCACCGCATTGCCGGCCCGCTACGCCGACGTGCTCCGGGCGCGATGGTGGACCGCGCAGGGCGAGGCCGAACGCGCCGCCGCCCACCTGCAGGCCCGCATGCCGTCGCTGCTGGCCACGGGCTATGCGCCGCTGCTGGCCGCCGCCCACGCGCAGTTCGCGGAGGCGCTGCAGGGGAGCGGCCGCATCGACGAGGCGGAGGCGCAGACGGACGCGGTTCTGGCCCTCAGCGCCGGGCTCCCGAGCGGCCTGCCGCTGCTTTCCGCCCGGCGCACGCGCTACGCCATCGCGCTCGCCCGTGGCGACGAACGGGCCGCGCTGCGCGAGCTGCAGGCGGTGCTGATCGCGGAGCGCGCTTATGAAGACGAGGTCCGCCACCTCCTCGTTGCCTACGAGGCCGGGCGGCAGGAGTCCCTCGCCCGACAGCAGGCGCTGGCACTCGTCGAGCAGCGCAATGCGCAGCTGGCGCTGGATGCGCGCCACAGCGAGCGCACGGCGACCGTCTTCACCGTGCTGCTCGTGCCGCTCGGGGCGGCACTCGTCGCCCTGCTCGGCTGGGCCTGGCATTCGCGCCGACTGCGGCGCCGCCATCGCGAACGGCTGCAGATCGATCCGCTCACCACGCTGTGGTCGCGGCAGCACTTCACCCAGCAGGCCGCTTCCGCCCTCGCCGCGGCGGAGCGCCGGGCACAGCCGATGGCCTTGGTGATGCTCGACCTCGACTACTTCTCGCAGGTGAACTCGCGGCATGGGCACCTGTCCGGCGACCGCCTGCTGGCCGCCGTCGGCGCCACGCTGGCCAGCCTCCAGAGCCCGAACCGCCATTTCGGGCGCCTCGGTGGGGAAGAGTTCGCCGTGCTGTTGGCCGGTGCCGGCCTGGACGAAGGACTAGGCTTCGCCGAACGCTGCCGGAGCGCCATCGCCGCCACGCGCGCCGACAGTTTCGACGGAACCACCGCCCTGTCCATCACCGCAAGCTTCGGGGTGGTGTCGACCGCCGCCGCGGGTTACCGCCTGAGCGACCTCTTGGCGAACGCCGACAAGGCGCAGTTCCGTGCAAAAGGCGCCGGAAGGAACCGCGTCGCCGCCGCGGTGGTGGCGACGCAGGACGCCGCCGAGGCCACCTCGTGAGGGTCTTGGCGATCTCAGCATGGCTCGCGATGTCCGCCACGGGCGGGGCGTCGGCGGGGACGCCGGAACGCTTCGCCGAGGCCCCGCGCGAGCTGCTGCAGCGCTTCGATGCCGACGGCAGCGGCGATGTCGACGAGTCGGAGTACCTGGCCTACCTCGCCCTGGGCTTCGAGGCGCGCGATGCCGACGGCAATGGCGTTCTCGAGGGGGGAGAACTGCCGGCCAACGCGCGGCCCATCGTCCGCGCCGACCACGACGCGCGCCTGCGCCGGCAGTTCACGCGCCAGGACGCGAACGGCGATGGCCGGCTCGACGCGCGCGAGCTGCTGGCGCCGCCGCGCGGCTGAGCGTGCCCCGCCGATCGGCGTGAGCGTCGCGCGATTGTCGCGCCCGCATGACGATCCGTTGCGGCGCGGAGGCTGCGCAGCGCGACGCGGCGGCGGAGCATGCCCTCCGTCGCCGGCCTGCCCGGCTCACGCATCGAGGAGAACACCATGATCACCCCACGCCCCGGCCACGAGCGCGGCCGCGCCTCCCACGGCTGGCTGCACAGCTTCCACAGCTTCTCGTTCGCCGACTACTTCGATCCGAACCACGTGCAGTTCGGCCCGCTGCGCGTGATCAACGAGGACCGCATCGCCGCCGGCACCGGCTTCGGCAAACACGGCCACCGCGACATGGAAATCGTCAGCTACGTGCTCGACGGCGCGCTGGCGCACGAGGATTCGATGGGCAACCGCGCCAGCATCGTGCCGGGCGAAGTGCAGCGCATGAGCGCCGGCACCGGCGTGCTGCACTCGGAGTTCAACCACAACCCCAGCGGCGAGACGCATTTCCTGCAGATCTGGATCCTTCCAGACCGCGCCGGCATCGCGCCGGGTTACGAGCAGAAGATGTTCACGCCCGAAGAAAAGCGCGGTCGCCTGCGCCTGGTGCTCAGCCCCGATGGCGCCGAGGGTTCGGTGCGCATCCAGCAGCAGGCGCGGATGTATGCGGGGCTCTTCGACGGCGACGAGCGGGCCGCCCTGCCGCTGGCGGCGGATCGCCTGGGCTACGTGCACCTCGCGCGCGGCGCCGCGAAGATCAACGGGCATGTGCTGCGCGCCGGTGATGCGCTCAAGTTCGAGGGCGAACCCACCGTCGACATCGAAGCCGGCGACGGGGCCGAGGTGCTGGTGTTCGACCTGCCGCGGGGCTGAGCCCGGCACACTGGGGGATGCCCACGCCGTCCCCCGCTGCCGTCGCCCTCGACGCCCCGCCGTTCCGGCTTCGGCCCTTCGCTGATGTCGATGCCACGCTGTACGCCGCGCTGTTCATGGATGCCGAGGTCATGCGGTCGATCGGTGTCCCGTTCGATGCCGACCGGGCGGCGCGTGCGGCCGCAGCCGCGCTCCGGCACCAGGGCGATTCCATGGGCCGCTTCCGTCACTGGGTGATCGAGCATGTCGAAGGCACGGCGGGCCTGCTGGGGCTTGCGCTGCGATCCACCGCCTGGGCGGGGGGCGAAGCGGAGCTCGGCGTCCTGCTGTGGCCGTCGTGGCAGGGGCGCGGCGCGGCGACGGCGGCCATCCGCGCGGTGCGCTCCTGGGCGTTCGATGTCGCCGGCCTGGCCGTGCTCACCTGCCACCATGCCGACGCCCACGCCGGCGCCGAGGCCCTGATGCGTCGTGTCGGCTTCACCCGCTGTGCGTCCCGCGGGGCGATGCCGGAGGTCGGTTGGGAGTGCCTCGCGGCACCGGCCACCGGCCACCCGCAGCGCGACCCACTCGGCTAGTCTCGCGAGCTCGCCACCTGCAGAACCGCCATGCACGCCACGATCCCGCCCCGCGGCCAGCTCGCCTGCGTCGGCCTCGGCATGATGCTCGGGGCCCACCTGACGCCCCGGTCCCGCGGCTGGATCGAGGCCGCCGACCTCGTGTTCGTGGCCGCCAGCGAGGCCCTCGTGGAGCAGTGGGTGGCGACGATCAACCCCCACGTCGTCAGCCTGCAGGGGTTCTACGCCGAGGGAAAGCCGCGCCAGCAGACCTACCGCGAGATGGCCGAGGCCCTCCTCGCCGCCGTGCGCGCCGGCAAGCGGGTGGTTGGCGCGTTCTACGGCCATCCGGGCGTCTTCGCCCAGGTGCCGCACGCGGCCATCGCGCAGGCGCGCGCGGAAGGCTTCGAAGCAGTGATGGACCCCGGCATCTCGGCCGAGGATTGCCTGTATGCCGACCTCGGGTTCGACCCCGGGAAGGTCGGCTGCGCGCACTTCGAAGCCAGCCAACTGCTGTTCTACCGCCGCGTCATCGACACCAGCGCCTGGCTGGTGCTGTGGCAGATCGGCCTCGCCGGCGACCGCACCTATGCGGTGCGCGCCAGCACGGCGGAGCAGCGCCAGCGGATGGTCGACCGGCTGCTTCGGGACTACCCGGCCGACCATCCGGTGACGATCTACGAGGCCGCCACGCTGCCCATCGGCCGCCCGCGCATCGACACCCTGCCCCTCGGTGAGCTCGCCCACGCCACGCTGCACATGCACAGCACCCTGGTGGTCCCGCCCGCCCGGCCGCTGGCGCCGGAGCCCGCGCACGCCCGCTCGAACAGCGATAGCATCGACGGCGCCACCCTCGAAGCGGACACCCGCGCGCCGCCATGACCCGCCCCTTCGGCCCCTCCCCGGCGTTCCGGGGCCACGCCCCGGCCTGCTGAGCCATGCGGATACGCGCGGCGCTCCTGCTGGTGCTGGTGCTGGTGCTGCTGCCGGGCGTCGGCGCGCTGAAGGCCGAGGTGCGCCATGGCGACGGGACGGACACCGCGCTGGACCACGAGATGCAGCGCCTGTTCGAGCTCCGCACCCAAGACCCCCGGGCCTTCGTCGACGGCGTCACGGCCCTGGAGGCCCGGGCGGCCCCCGCCAATCTGGAGCAGCGCCAGCACCTCCAGTACCTGAGGGCGTACCGGGAGGCGCTGGAAGGCCGCTTCCCGACCGCCATCGGCCTCGTGAAGCCCTTGGTCGAATCGGCGCAGGATCCAACGCTCCGCCTGCGTGCCGCCGCCTACGTGGTCAACCTGCGTGCGGGCACGCGGGAGTTCGAGGCGGGGCTGCGCGAGCTCGAGCAAGTGCTGGGTGACGTCGCCGCGCTGGAGTCGACGGAGGACGCCGCGATTCGCGAGGGCATTAGCGAGGTCTGGCGTTCCGCGATGGTGCTCTATTCCGAACTCGAGCAGCACGAGCTGGCGCGCTGGTACGCGCAGCGCATCCTCGACAGCCGGCCGAACCCGCGCAGCGCCTGCAGTGCGGCCATCGTGGCCGCCAAGTCACGACGCGTCGGCGCGGACCCTTCCCTTCGCACCGGCGATTTCCTGGCCGTCGATGCGCTGTGCGAGCAGGCGAACGAGTCCATCCTCCTGAAGGCGTTCAACACGATCGAGCACGTCCGTTTCCTGCGGGATCGCGGGGAGGACGACGAGGCCCGCACCCTCCTCGCGGACCGCCTCGGCCGGATCGAGGGCACGCGCTACCCGCGCCTCGTGGCCGAGGCTTTGGCGCTGGACGCCGAGCTGGCGTTCGCCGCGGGGCGGATGGCGCACGCCGAGCGCCAGGCCCGGCGTGCCATCGAGGTCTCGAAGGACAACCCCACCGGCCTGCCGGTGGCGATGGCGGAGAAGGTGCTCTACGAGATCCACCGCAGGCGCGACGACAGCAGCGCCGCATTGCGCCACCTGCAGGGCTACATCGCGTCCAGCCGGGCCCTCGCCGAGGAGAGCCGCACCAAGGAACGCGCCTTCCGGACCGTCCAGCACGAGATCCTTCAGCGCGAGCAGCAGCTGGCCCTCGCCACCGAGCGCAGCCGCGTCCTCGACCTCGAAGCCCGGCTCGCGAAAGCCGAGTCACGCAACGCCGTGGTCCTGGCCGTGGTGCTGCTGCTCACCGTCGCCGGGCTGGTGCTTTGGGCGCGGCGGCTGTGGACAGACGCAAAGCGGTTCCGCCAACTCGCGCAGACCGACCCCCTCACGGGGTTCGCCACCCGCCAGCATTTCAACGACGTCGCGTCCGCCGCCCTCGCCCGCGGACGCGCTGCCGAGAACCCGCTGATGCTGGTCACCTTCGACCTCGATCATTTCAAGCGCATCAACGACCGCCACGGGCACCTCGCCGGCGATGCCGCGCTGTGCGCCGTCAGCGATACGGTGCGTGCCGTGCCCGCCCCCCGGCCGCCCCTCATCGGCCGCCTCGGCGGCGAGGAGTTCGCCGTGCTGCTCGAGGGTGCCAGCCCGCCGCAGGCCACCGCCTACGCCGAGGCGCTCCGACAGGCCATCGCGGACACGCGAGTGGCCTTGGCAGGCGGTGAGGTTCTGGCCGTCACCGCCAGTTTCGGCCTGACCGGCACGCACGAATGCGGCCACGACCTGTCGGCACTCCTCGATCGCAGCGACCGCGCGCTGTACCGCGCCAAACACAGCGGCCGCGACCGCGTCGCCGCCGCAGAGGCGGCCCGGGCTCGGGAAGCGGCCTGACGGAAACGCCGGCGAACCGTCCGATACGGCTGCTAAGCTCCCGCGACAGCCATCGCCGCCATGCCATCGGTCGAGCGCGATGCCTAGCCACCAGGGGATGCAAGGGCAATGACGACACTGATCCACTTCCTTTCCGAGCTGGCGCGCCAGCCGACGATGCCGCTCTCGAACCTCGATGCCGCGGCGCGCGCCGCCGGTGTCGAGCTTTCGGAGGCGGAAAGCGATGCGCTACGCCGCCGGGACGCGGCCGGGCTCGGCGAGCTCGTTCACCCGGGGCCGAAGCTGTGGTGCATCCTGGTCGAGACGGAAGACCAGCCCACCCCGGACCGGGCGCCGGACCAGCCGGACGACAATGGCCCGCCGGCCGAGCCGCTGCCGTCCAAAGACTTGAACTGATCGACCACATGGGCATGCACGGCCGTCGCGTGGCGATCTGGACGGCCGTCATCCTCATTGGCGGCGCACTCTTTGCGCCGCCTGTCCCGGCGTCGACCGGCATTCGTGAGCGGCTGGCGGACGCCGAGTCGATTCGGAGCAATGATCCGCAGGCGTTGAGGGCGCTGCTGGACGGACTGAATCGCGAAGCCCACCTCGCCACCCCGGCTGAAGCCGAGCACCTTGCGTTTCTCAACGCCTACTACGCGGCCTACATCGGCAATTTCGAGGAGGCGATCCATTCGGCGGAACGACTCTATGGTTCGTCCGCGGATCCGGAGATCCGCTTTCGCTCTGCCTCACTGATCCTGAACAGTGCCGCGGGCATCCGCGACTTCACTACCGGATTCCGCTATCTGCGCCCCCTCCTCGACGCTTCGCCGTCCATTTCGAACGACACGCTGCGGCACCAAGGGCTGGCCACCGCATCGGTGCTCCTCAACCAGGTCGGCGAATACAAAGACGGCCTGCATTACGCGCAACTGATCCTCGACGAGGGGCCAACAGGGGGCATGCAGTGCACGGCGGGATACCTCAGAGTCGAAGCGCAAATCGCGCTGGCCCCAGGCGCGGCGAACGATGGCGAGCTAGCCGCCGTCGCAGACGACTGTCGAAAAAGCGGAAACCTCGTCGTCGCGCATTTCGGCCAGTTCCAGCGCGCGCGGCTTCGCTCTATCAACGGCGATGCCGCGTCCGCTCGCCAGCTCCTCGTCGACGATCTCGAAGCGGTTGAATCGACCCGCTACCCGCGGCTGATCATCGAAGTGCAGTCGCTGCTCGCGCAGCTGAACTTCACCTTGGGCGACCCGCAGGCCGCGGCGGTGCACGCCGAGCGTGCCGTGGCGGCCGGGCGGGGCGCGCGCTACAGCGCACCGGTCGTCGAGTCCCTGCGCGTGCTGGCCGACGTGGCCAAGCAGCGCGGCGACAGCGCCGAAGCCCTGCGCCGCATGGGCGAGTTCGCCGAGGCCCAGCGCGGCTACCTCGACGAGGTCAGAAGCCGCGAGCTGGCCGTGCAGCTGGCCCGCCACCAGACCCTGCAGCAGGCGCAGTCGCTGGAGCTGCTCGAGCGGCAGAACCAGCTGCTGCGGCTGCAGCAGGACGTCGGCCAGCAGCGGCAGACCATCTTCCTGCTGGCGCTCGCCCTCCTCGCCGTCCTGCTGGGGTTCGTCGTGTACTGGGCGCTGCGCGTGAAGCGCCTGCAGCTGTCGTTCCAGCGCCTCGCGGAAACCGACGGCCTGACGGGCCTCGCGAACCGCGCGCATTTCACCGCGCAGTGCGAGCGCCGCCTGGCCGCAGCGAATGCGGCCGGACGCCGGCTGGCCGTGGTGCTGTTCGATCTCGACCACTTCAAGCAGGTGAACGACGTTCACGGCCATCCGTCGGGCGATGCGGTGCTGCGCGCCGTCGGCGAGGCCATCCGCGGCGCGCTTCGCCCCGGGATGCAGGCGGGGCGCATGGGGGGCGAGGAATTCGGCATCGTGCTCGACGCCGACGACCTCCCGGCCGCCGAGGCCGACATCGAGGCCTGCCGCGCCGCCATCGCGACGGTGGCCGTGCCCTTGGAGGCGGCGGTGCTCCGCATCACCGCCAGCTTCGGCATGGCGCGCTCGCATCCGAATCGCCGCGAGTTCAAGGCCTTGCTGATCGCCGCCGACGCCGCGCTCTACGCGGCCAAGGCCTCCGGCCGCAACCGCGTCTGCCTCGCGCCCGAGGCCGAGGCCGAGGCCGCACCGACATCCATCGCCCCCGCTCCGCACCCGAGTCCGGGCCCACAAGGAACGCTCCATGGCTAAACCCGCCCTCCACGTCCTCACCTCGGCCCTCGCCATCGGGTTGTCGCTGATCGCCGGCGACGCGACGCAGGCCGCCAGCACGGTGGTCGCCGCGGACCGCCTGTTCGACGCCCGCAGTGGCCGCATCGAACGCGACGCCGAACTGCTGGTGGTCGACGGACGCATCGCCGCCATCGCCACCGGCGGACGCGCCGTGGAGGCGCCGGCGGACGCGACGCGGCTCGACCTCGGCGACATGACCGTGCTTCCGGGCCTGATCGACATGCACGTGCACATCGACAGCGACCCGACCTACAGCGGCTACACCGGCCTGCAGTTCAACGACCGCTACTGGTCGGTCATCGCGGTGCCGCATGCGCGGCGCACGCTCGAGGCCGGCTTCACCACCATCCGCACGCTCGGCGCCGACGCCTGGAACGACGTCGGCCTGCGCCAGGCCATCGACGAGGGCAAGGTGCCCGGCCCGCGGATCATGACCGCCGCCTACGCCTTCGGCGCCACCGGCGGCCACTGCGACAGCACCTACTTCCCGCCGTCGATGGCGCAACGCAGCCGCTACAACGCGGACAGCCCGGACGAGGGCCGCCAGCGCGTGCGCGAACTGCGCAAGTACGGCGCGCAGGTCATCAAGATCTGTGCCACCGGCGGCGTGTTCTCGCGCAACACCGAGCCGGGCCAGCAGCAGATGCGCTTCGAGGAGATGAAGGCGGTCGTCGACGAGGCGCACCAGTGGGGCCTCACCGTCGCCGCGCACGCGCACGGCGCCTCGGGCATCCGCGAGGCGATCCGCGCCGGCGTCGACACCATTGAACACGCCAGCCTGATCGACGACGAGGGCATCCGCCTCGCGAAGGCGAACGGCGCGTGGCTCTCGATGGACATCTACAACACCGAGTACACGCAGTCCGAAGGGGCGGCGAATGGCGTGCTGCCGGACAACCTGCGCAAGGACCGCGAGATCGCCGAAGTGCAGCGGCAGAACTTCAAGAAGGCCCACGAGGCCGGCGTGCGGATGGTCTATGGCACCGACGCCGGCATCTACCCGCACGGCGACAACGGCAAGCAGTTCGCGGTGATGGTGCGCTATGGCATGACGCCCGCCGAAGCCATCCAAGCCGCGACGATCAACGCCGCCACCGCGATGAAGCGCGAGGACGTCGGCGCGCTGGAGGCGGGCCGCTTCGCCGACCTGATCGCCGTGCCCGGCGACCCGACGCAGGACGTGACCCTGCTGGAGCGCGTGCCCTTCGTGATGAAGGGCGGCGACGTGGTCAAGGACGCGCGCTGAGGGCAGCCCGGGGGCTTCGGGGCATCGTCCCGACGCCTCAGGGTGTTGATAGCCCCAGCCTATCGAAACGACTCAAACAATCCATTTCCCCATTGTCATGGGAGGGGCGTAGGTTGCAGGGCACGCGGCATCCCGCCGCGCCAGCGCCGCACCCCCGCCGCGCGGATCCTCACAGGAGCCTCCCATGTCCACTGAACCGAAGTGCCCGTTCTCCTCTGGCAGCCGAACGACCTCGCAGACCGGCCAAGGCGGCAATGCCGCTTGGTGGCCCGAGCAGCTGAATCTCTCGATCCTGCACCAGCACTCCAGCAAGTCGAACCCCCTCGGTAGCGACTTCGATTACCGCAAGGCCTTTGCCAGCCTCGACCTCGACGCGGTCGTCGCCGACCTCAAGGCGCTGATGACCGACTCGCAGGACTGGTGGCCGGCCGACTACGGCCATTACGGCCCGTTCTTCGTGCGCATGACCTGGCACGCCGCGGGCACCTACCGCATCCACGACGGCCGCGGCGGCGGCGGCCACGGCGCGCAGCGCTTCGCCCCGGAAAACAGCTGGCCGGACAACGGCAACCTCGACAAGGCCCGTCGCCTGCTGTGGCCGATCAAGCAGAAGTACGGCCAGGCCCTGAGCTGGGGCGATCTGTTCATCCTCACCGGCAACGTCGCGATGGAGACGATGGGCTTCAAGACCTTCGGCTTCGCCGGCGGCCGCCCCGACATCTGGGAGGCGCAGGACGACATCGACTGGGGTCCGGAAACGGAATGGCTGGGCGACAAGCGCTACAGCGGTGATCGGCAGCTGGCCGAGCCGCTGGGCGCCGTGCAGATGGGCCTCATCTACGTCAACCCGCAGGGCCCGAACGGCAACCCGGACCCGCTGGCCTCGGCGCGCGACATCCGCGAGACCTTCGGCCGCATGGCCATGAACGACGAGGAGACCGTCGCGCTGGTCGCCGGTGGCCACACCTTCGGCAAGGCGCACGGCGCCGCCCTGGAAAGCCACGTCGGCCGTGAGCCGGAGGGTGCGCCGGTCGAGGCGCAGGGCTTCGGCTGGGCGAACAGCTTCGGCACCGGCAAAGGCCCGCACACCATCACCTCGGGCATCGAAGGCGCGTGGAAGCCGAACCCGACCACCTGGGACAACGGCTACTTCGACACCCTGTTCGGCTACGAGTGGGAGCTCACCAAGAGCCCGGCCGGGGCACACCAGTGGAAGCCGAAGGGCGACGCCGGTGCTGGCACCGTCGTCGACGCGCATGACCCGACCAAGCGCCACCAGCCGATGATGACCACGGCCGACCTCGCGCTGCGCGTCGACCCGGCCTACGAGAAGATCTCGCGCCGCTTC
>JAIXTZ010000182.1 GCA_027483745.1 Lysobacteraceae bacterium | reverse complement strand
CTGCAGCCGATGATCGGCCTCGCCTTCGGCAGCTCGCTGATCTCGATCTTCGCGCGCCTCGGCGGCGGCATCTTCACCAAGGGCGCCGACGTCGGCGCCGACCTGGTGGGCAAGGTCGAAGCCGGCATCCCGGAGGACGACCCGCGCAACCCGGCGGTGATCGCCGACAACGTGGGCGACAACGTCGGCGACTGCGCCGGCATGGCCGCCGACCTGTTCGAGACCTACGCGGTGACGATCGTGGCGGCGATGCTGATCGCCGGCATCACCTTCAGCACCTACGGCTTCGCCGGCGTGATGTACCCGCTGGTGCTCGGCGCGGTGTCGATCATCGCTTCGATCGCCGGAACGTTCTTCGTCAAGGTCGGCAGCGACGGCAAGATCATGAAGGCGCTCTACAAGGGCCTGATCGTCGCGGGACTGCTGTCGGCCGTCGGCTTCTGGTTCGTCACCGACGCGATGATCGCCGTCAACACGACGCGGATCTTCCTCTGCGCCCTCGTCGGCCTCGTGCTGACCGCGGCGATGGTGGTGATCACCGAGTACTACACCGCCACCGAGTACAAGCCGGTGCGTGACGTGGCCGCAGCCTCGGTCACCGGCCACGGCACCAACGTCATCGCCGGCCTCGCCGTGTCGATGAAGTCGACCGCCGCCCCGGTGCTGGCCGTCGCGCTGGCGATCTGGTGCTGCTACACGCTGGCCGGCCTGATGGGCATCGCCGTGGCCGCCACTTCGATGCTGTCGATGGCCGGCGTGATCGTGGCGCTCGACGCCTACGGCCCGATCACCGACAACGCCGGCGGCATCGCCGAGATGAGCGGCCTCGACAAGGAAATCCGCAAGACGACGGACGCGCTCGACGCCGTGGGCAACACGACGAAGGCCGTGACCAAGGGCTACGCCATCGGTTCGGCGGGGCTTGCCGCACTGGTGCTGTTCGCCGACTACGCCCACAAGCTGGATGAGAAGTTCGGCCAGGACGTCGTCGATTTCTCCATCGACAAGCCGGAAGTGCTGATCGGCCTGCTGATCGGCGGCCTGATCCCCTACCTGTTCGGCGCCTATGCCATGCAGGCGGTGGGCCGGGCGGCGGGCGCGGTCGTGGAGGAAGTGCGCCGCCAGTTCCGCGACATCCCCGGCATCATGGAAGGCACCGGCAAGCCGGAGTACGACAAGGCCGTGGACCTGCTGACCAAGTCGGCGATCCGCGAAATGATCGTGCCCTCGCTGCTGCCGCTGATCATCCCGATCCTCGTCGGCGTGCTGCTGGGCCCGGCCGCGCTGGGCGGCCTGCTGATGGGCACCATCGTGACGGGCCTGTTCGTGGCCATCTCGATGTGCACCGGCGGCGGCGCGTGGGACAACGCCAAGAAGTACATCGAGGAAGGCCACCACGGCGGCAAGGGCAGCGACGCCCACAAGGCCGCGGTGACCGGCGACACCGTCGGCGACCCCTACAAGGACACCGCGGGCCCGGCCATCAACCCGCTGATCAAGATCATCAACATCGTGGCCCTGCTGCTGGTGCCGCTGCTCTGACGTTGATCTGAAAACGCTGGTTCAACACCGAAGCCCCGCCACTAGGCGGGGCTTCGTCGTTTCAGGCCGGCAGCGCGGTACCGGCGTCGATCATCGCCTCGGCCACCCACTCCGCCGCGCGAATGCCATCGACACCCGCGGAGAGAATGCCGCCGGCGTAGCCCGCGCCTTCGCCCGCGGTGAACAGGCCGCGCGTGTTGAGGCTTTGGCCGTCGTCGCCGCGCGTCAGGCGAACCGGCGACGAGGTGCGGGTTTCGACGCCGGTGAGCAGCGCATCGGACATGTCGAAACCCTTGATCTGCTTGCCGAAGGCCGGCAGCGCTTCGCGGATGGCCTCGATGGCATAGCCCGGCAGGGCCGTGGAGAGATCGCCCAGGCGGACGCCCGGCGTGTACGAGTTCACCACGGCGCCAAGCGCGTCCGACGGCGTACCAGCGAGGAAATCACCGACCTTCTGCGCCGGCGCCTCGTAGGTTTCGCCGCCAAGTTTGAAGGCGACTTCCTCCCAGTGGCGCTGGAGCGCGATCCCGGCCAGCGGGCTGCCGCTGGGGTCGAACTCGGCGTAATCCTCGGGCGTGATGCCCACCACGATCGCGGCGTTGGCATTGCGCTCGTTGCGCGAGTACTGGCTCATGCCATTGGTGACCACGCGCCCGGGCTCGCTGGCCGCGGCCACCACGGTGCCGCCGGGGCACATGCAGAAGCTGTAGACCGAGCGCCCGTTCTTGCAGTGGTGCACCAGCTTGTAGTCGGCCGCGCCGAGGATGGGGTGGCCGGCCTGCGGCCCGAAGCGCGCCTGGTCGATCACCGATTGCGGGTGCTCGATGCGGAAGCCGATCGAGAAGGGCTTCGCCTCCATGTAAACGCCGCGCGCATGAAGCATGGCGAAGGTGTCGCGGGCACTGTGGCCCAGCGCCATCACCACGTGGTCGGCGCGCAGGGTTTCGCCGCTGGCCAGCACCACGCCGCGCAGGTGGCGCACGCCATCGGCGTCGACGTCGATCACCAGGTCATCCACGCGCTGCGAGAAACGGATCTCGCCGCCCAGGCTTTCGATGACGCCCCGCATGTGCTCCACCATCGACACCAGGCGGAAGGTGCCGATGTGCGGCTTGCTCACGTAGAGGATCTCGTCGGGCGCGCCCGCCTTGACGAATTCATCCAGCACCTTGCGGCCCAAGTGGCGCTTGTCGCTGATCTGGCTGTACAGCTTGCCGTCGGAAAAGGTGCCCGCACCGCCCTCGCCGTACTGCACGTTGGACTCGGGATTGAGGATCTTCTTCCGCCACAGGCCGAAGGTGTCGACGGTGCGCTCGCGCACCTGTTTGCCCCGCTCGAGCACGATCGGCCGCAAGCCCATCTGCGCGAGCACCAAGGCCGCGAACAGGCCGCAGGGCCCCATGCCCACTACGATCGGTCGCAGCGGCTGGTCCGGCGCCGGCTTGGCGATGAAGCGGTAGGTCGTGTCGGGGGTCGGGGTCACCTTGACGCGGTTCGGCGTCTTCTCGGCCGCGACGCGCTTCAGCACCGCCGCCTCATCGGCGACGTCGACATCCACCGAGTAGATCAACTGGATCTGGCCGCGTTTGCGGGCGTCGTAGCTGCGCTTGGCCACGGTGAGCGAGCGCAGCGCACCGGGCGGCAGCTTCAGGCGCGCCCGGACGGCCTCGTCGAGCGCCGACTCGACGTGGTCCAGCGGCAGGGTGATGTCGGTGAGTCGAAGCATGGGGCGCGGGGCGGTGGGCCGTGGAAGGTGCCCATGATCCCATGGAGGCCCCTTCGAGCCCGGATTCAGCGCCCTTGGGGTATCCTCCGCGGCCTCTTTCCGACCCCTCCCGAGAACCGCCATGGGCCTGAGCCTCGTCCCGACCGGCCGCGACGTGCCGAACGAAATCAACGTCATCATCGAGATCCCGAAGGACGCCGAGCCGGTCAAGTACGAGGT
>JAIXTZ010000161.1 GCA_027483745.1 Lysobacteraceae bacterium | reverse complement strand
GCTGCAGCGAGCGCGCCACCGAAGTGAACAACGGCACCGGCGGCGGCACGGGCGTGTACCCCGGTAACTCGAACTGGGTGAAAGGCCCCGACGGCAACGCCGGCAGCTTCGAGGTGTTCGACGCCCGCAAGGGCGACATCGCCCGCGCCATCCTCTACATGGCGATCCGCTACGAGGGCGGCGTGCATCCGGTGAACGGCCAGGGCGAGCCCGACCTCGAACTCACCGACGACCGATCGAAGATCGTCATCACCTCGGCCTCGCCGGCCTACATGGGCCTGCTCAGCACCTTGCTGCAGTGGCACCAGCAGGACCCGCCGAACGCCGCCGAGCGCATCCGCAACGAAGCGATCCAAGAATTCCAGGGCAACCGCAACCCGTTCATCGACCACCCGGAGTGGGCGACATCGGCGTTGTTCACTTCGGCCAAGCCGGCGAGCTGCCAGCTGAACTGAAAGCGATTCACTTCGCCGCGACCTCCAGGCACCGGGGCGACGGCAGGATGCGGGGCGGCTTTGGCCGCCCCGTTCTTTTTCCGCCCTGAGGTGCATCGATGCGACATCGCGTGGTCCCGTTCCTGGCCCTGTCCGTCCTCTTCGTGTCGCCCGCCGACGCCCAGCGCACGCTGGCCATCGCCGACTACGCCCTGCCGGAGACCGGCGCCGTCGCGGTCGCCGTGCGCCAAGGCGTGCCCGACGACGGCGCCTTCGCAGCGCTCGACCAGCGCAGCAATGGCGCCCTGCGCCGCGCGGTGCGCACGGCCGGCTTCCTCGGCGACCGCGGCACGGTGCTGAACCTGCCCGGCATCGGGCCTTACGATCAGGTGCTGCTCGTCGGCACCGGCAGCGATCCGGTCACCCCGCGCCTGCTCGAGGATGTCGGCGGCCTCGTCGGACAGGCCGGCGTGCTCAGTGCCGCGCCCGAGATCGCGCTGCTCTGGCCGGAAGCCGGGATGCCCACCGCGGGCGCGCATCTCGCGCTCGGGGCCTCGCTCGGCCAGTACACCTTCCGCCAGTACAAGACGCCGAAGCCGGGCGCGCCGGTGCTCGGCCAAGGCACCCTGACCGTTCGCGTCGCCGAGGCCGACGCCGCGAGCGCGGCGTGGCGCAACGACTGGGCCCACGTGGCCGAAGGCGTGCGCTTCGCTCGCGACCTCAAGACCGAGCCCGGCAACGTCGTCTATCCGGAGACCTTCGTCGAGCGCACGCGCGAGGCCTTCGAAGGCGTCCGCAACGTCAGCATCGAGGTCGTGGACGAAGCGCGCATGCGTGAGCTCGGCATGGGCGCGATGCTGTCGGTGGGCGGCGGCAGCGCGCGGCCGCCGAAGCTGCTGCTGGTGCGCTACCGCGGTGCCGGCGACGCCGCGCCGGTGGCCTTCGTCGGCAAGGGCATCACCTTCGACAGTGGCGGCATCTCGATCAAGCCGGCCGAGAACATGTGGCGCATGAAGCACGACATGGCCGGCGCGGCCGCGGCCACCGGCGCGGTGCTGGCGCTGGCCAAGCGCGGTGCCCGGGTGAACGCCATCGCCGTCGCAGCGCTCGCCGAGAACATGCCCGACGGCGAAGCCGCCCGCCCGGGCGACGTCGTGCGCACGCTCGGCGGCCTCACCTTCGAGAACCTCAACACCGACGCCGAAGGCCGCCTCGTGCTGGTGGATGCCATCGCCTACGTGCAGCGCCAGGACAAGCCGTCGATGCTGATCGACATCGCCACGCTGACCGGCTCGCAGGTGACGGCCGTCGGCGACGAATACGGCGGCCTGTTCTCGCGCGACGACGCGCTGGTGGCCGACCTCGTGGCCGCGGGCGCCGCCAGCGGCGAGGAGCTGTGGCGCCTGCCGCTGCACCCGAGCTACGCCAAGGACCTGGAATCGCCAATCGCCGACCTGCGCAACGTCGGCAGCGGCGGCCGCGCGGGCGCCGGCCTCGGCGCGCACTTCATCGGGTCCTGGGTGGACCCGACGGTGCGCTGGGCCCACATCGACATGGCCTCGATGGCATGGCGCGACGATGCGCCGCTCCCGACCGTGCCGCTCGGCGCCTCCGCCTACGGCGTGCGCCTCTTCGATCGCTTCGTCCGCGACACGATCGAAGCACCGAAGCGCGCGGACTGACGGGCCTCATCGCCAGCTTGGGCGTCCAACGATGCCCCGACCGGCGCGGGATCAGCGCGACATCGCGGGCGTCGCCACGTCCTGGCGGGTCTGGCGCTCGCGGGTCTCGCGCAGATCGTCGACCAGCTGCGTGCTCTGCAGCACCGGTTGGCGCTCGGCGACCATCGGCACGCTGGCGACATGGGCCGCCGGGTCACCGAGGCGACCGTTCACCGCGAAGACGCGCTGCCCGTCCGGCGAGGCCACGACATGGTCGGCGCGAGCGATGCCCTGCATGTAGAGCTGGCTGGCCAGCGCCGCGGAAAGCCGTTGGCGTCCGTCCGCGGTGTCGGGGCGAATGCCCGCCGGCAGTGCCTCCACGCCGCGGGCCACGCCGTCGTAAAGGGCGAACTGGGGATGGCGTCGATCGCTGAGCGCGGGAGCGACCTCGGGCTCGCGATACATGGGGCCACTGGGCCGCGCGGTGGCGTCGCGCACGACACTCGCCGCTTGCTGCAAGGTGCCACGCACCGTATCGCCGGCGCGATCGGTCGCATCGCGCGTGCGCTCGGCCGCGGCGGCGCCACTGTCACGGATCGCCGTGGCCGTCGCCCTGCCGCCGTCGCGGGTGCGCTC
The DNA here is from genome assembly GCA_027483745.1 of Lysobacteraceae bacterium. Next base: position 2,408 of record JAIXTZ010000161.1, on the reverse strand, counting down.
GGCGGCCGAATCGCCGCTGGCGACCAGGCCCGCCTGCTGCTCGCGGCCCTGCGCCCGTTCGCGCTCGGCCCGACGCTCGAAGAACTCGCTGCCGCCCATGCCGACCCAGCGCGGCGCCGCCCATTCGGCCAAGCGCATCACGCCCGCCAGCGCCTCGTCACGCCCAGCGCGGAGCTCGTTGTCGACGCGCGACACCGCACCAGCGACCCGCGACCCGCCCTGCTGCGCCAAGGCACCGACCTCGGCACTGCCGCGCACGGCGATGGCGCCGCCCTGCGACACCGTGGCCGTCCAACCGGCCGCCACGCGCCCGGCGCCGTCGATCGCGACGTTGCCGACCACACCCGCGCCGTCCAGCGTGGCCCCGAAACCGCGGCCCACCAGCTCGCGCTGCTGCAGGTGGGCTTCGGCGGCCAGCGTGATGCCGCCGCGCGCTAGGGCGACCTGACCACGCCGATGGTCGAACAGCGCATCGGCTCCTTCGGCCCGCTGCCGCGCAGCGGTCGTCAGCGCACTTTCCGGACCGAGGAACGCGTCCATCGGGTGCGCCATGCCGCCCTGCGTCAGGAAGGCGCCAAACGTGGCTGTGGCGTGCACGTCGCCCCGCGTGGCGTATCGCACTTCGCGACCAACATGTTGGTTGGCGTCGGAGACCGGATCGCTCGCCCGCACATGGTTCACGACGTCGGCGCGCGCGTTGGCTGGAATGCCGTTGATGCCGATGGCGCCATAGGCATTGAAGGTCTCGCCGTGGAGCTGGTAGCGGAAAGCAGTGGCTTGGGCGAGCGTGCCGCCCAGCGAGTGCCCGGTGACGCTGACAGGGGGCGTCTCGCCATTCTGCGGATGCCGGCGTGCGTGCTCGACCGCCCACCGCGTCAGTTCCATCGCGGCAGGCATCTGCAAGTTCATGCGGGCGGCCATCATGCCGCCGTCGGCTTGGACGCCATCCTGGACGAACTCGCGCCCGAACTCGGTGCCGCGATGCGCGACGATCAGTGCGCCGGTCTGCCGGTCTTGATACACGGCGCCCTGGTAGCCAGTGCGCGGGTCGTCGACAACGCGCAGCACGTTGACGTCAATGGCGTTGGGCGCTTCGCCTCGAATGACACGTTGACCTTCGCGAAGTGGCTGCGTCGGGCGGTTGTAAACGTGATCAGCAAGCTCGGCGTACTGCTGGGGGGTCAGTGGCATCGCGGTGAATCAGCCCGGGGGGAGTGCTTACTCTATCGCGCGCGGCGCGAGAGATTTCCAAGCTTCGTCAATCCGCCGGGCGTCCCACGGACCGCAGCCACACGTAGCGTTCGAGCGGGAATTGGCTCGTGAAATCGTCGTCGGGCATCACCGGACCGATCGGTTGGTTACGGTCGAGGCTGGACGTCACGGAAAAGAGCGGCCGATCCTCGGCTTGGGAGGATCCACCGCTTGGGGCCGGCGAGGTGAACTGCGACCGCTCGAACGCCGTGTAGCTGACCACCTGCTGGGTGCGTTCGGGAGACCGCGCTGTCGCGGCACCGCTGTGCTGGAACCGCACCACACCGTCATCAACGATGCTGTACACCCCGGCCAGCACCCAACGACACTCCCCCTCGCCATACAGGTCGGACGGCAGGAGCAGGTCTTCGAAGACCGTCGCGAGGAAGCGGCCATCCGGCGTCGCCTCCACCACCACGGGCATCTCCTTCGAACTCGGCGATATTGGCGCGCCGCTGAACCACTCGCGTTCGAGGCATTCCGCGTTCGCGATGTTGTAGGCCGCGATCATCTCGACCCGCTGCACCGCCCGCACCGGCGACTCGACGACCAGCTCATGGGCCCACCCGACGCGCGGCGCGGGGTTGACGGGAGGCTCCGGGAATCCGGTCTCGGCCGAACATGCGGAGAGCGACAGGGCAAACAGCAGGCAAGCAACGGGGCGTGCGGTCATCGGGGGGGCATCGATGGCGGGGACGTCAAAGCCTAAACCGGCGATGCGGAAACGACGAGGCCCGCCAGAGCGGGCCTCGTGATGCCTCGGTCGTCGCGAGCCAATCGAACGCGCCGACGCGACCCCGCGCTTACGGCAGCGCCGGCGGGGTGGCGTTGTTGTGGATGAACTTCTCGAAGATGCGCGAGTAGTCACGCGTCGTGTGGCGGTCGAGCATCGCCGCGTTGAGGTTGTCGAGCACGGCGTTGAAGTGCGACACCACCGCGGCTTCGCCCTGCAGGTTGCCAAGCTTCAGCATGCCGCCCATCGCGTCGAGCGTGCGCACGGCGTTGTCGCGCGAAATTGCGTCACGCGACTGCTGGCGTCCGATGGCGATCAGCGCCTTGTAGATGTCCTTCACCTGCTCGATGAAGCTCTTCTTGACGTCGATGCTGAAGTGCGACTCGCCGATCGAGAACTTCAGCTCGACGTCCATGTCCATGTT
>JAIXTZ010000318.1 GCA_027483745.1 Lysobacteraceae bacterium | reverse complement strand
TCATTTCTCCCCCACCGAACGAGACCTGCCTTGCGACTTTCCGGCAGCATCACCGCGCTTGCCACCCCGTTTTCCATCGACGGGACCCTGGACCTCCGTGCTTGGGCGCAGATGCTGGAAAAACAGATCGCCTCGGGCACGTCCGCCGTCGTGGTGGCCGGCTCCACCGGTGAGGCGGCGGCGCTCACGGACGATGAATACGACACGCTGCTGCTCGAAGCCGTTCGTGTCGTCGCCGGACGCATCGGGGTCATCGCCGGCACCGGGCTCTCGAACACCGCGAAGACCATCGCCCAGACCCGGCGCGCCGCCGAACTTGGCGCGCAGGCCGCGCTGGTCGTGACGCCGCCCTATGTGCGTCCGACGCAGGCCGGCCTCGTGGCCCACTACCGCGCGGTGGCGGCGCAGGGCGGGCTGCCGGTCATCCTCTACAACGTCCCAGGACGCACCGGTGTCGACATGGCCCCGGAGACCGTCGCGGAACTCGTCGGTGTGGAGGGCATCGTCGGCCTGAAGGAAGCCCGCGGCGACGCCGAGCGCTGGGCGGCCCTTGCGCCGCTCGCTTCGCCGCGCTTCGCTCTGCTGTCGGGCGACGATCCGACCTTCGTGGACGCGATGCGCGCCGGCGCCGTCGGGGTGATCTCCGTCGCATCGAACGTCGTCCCGGCGAGCTTCGCCGGCATGGTCGCCGCCTTCCACGGCGGAGCGATCGACATGGTGGCGGTTCAGGACCGAAGCCTGCGCCCGCTTTACGATTTCCTCGGCTGCGCGCCGAATCCGATTCCTCTGAAAGCGCTGCTGAAGGCGCAGGGCTTCGGCATCGACCTGCGCTTGCCGCTGCTCCCGCTCGAGGCGCCGCACGCCGCGTCGCTGGCGGCCATGCTGTCCCTTGCCGAACGCGCCGAAGCCGAAGCCTCGGCGGCGCGCCGCGCCGCCTGATTCCTTGGAGATGCCCATGCCCCTGTCCTCCCTGAAGCGTCCGCTGATTCTTGGCGCTGTCGCCACCGTGGCGCTCGTCGCCTTGTCCGGCTGCTCGTTCTTCCGCGGCAAGGAGGCCCCGTACCGCGAGAGCCGCGAGAGCCGGCCGCTGGAGGTTCCGCCCGATCTCGTCCTGCCGTCGTCCAGTGCGGCACTGCAGATCCCACCCGCCACGGCGGGCGCGGCGACGCCCGGCGAGGCGCCGCCCGCGGCCTTTGGTGCGGCGAGCAGCTTCGAGGTCAACGACACGGCCGAGAACGCCTTCCGTCGCGTGGGGCTTGCCCTCGCTCGCATCGACGGCGCGACCTCGACGCCGGTTGCGGCGCTGAACAGCTACGAAGTGGCGTTCCGCGGCGAGAGTTTTCTCGTGCGACTCGGGGCGCGTGGCGAATCCGTGCGCGTCGACGCCATTACGCCGGAGGGTACGCCGGTAACGGGTGGCGCGGCGGGCGAACTGCTGGGCCTGCTGCAGGCCCGCCTCCAGTAACGTGCTTCGGTAGGTGTCGCGCCCCTTCGGGGCGCACGCCGCTCAGCGTTGCAGCAGCGGCAGCTTGTCCGGCTTGCCGTCCCACTCGGCGGCGTCGGGCAGCGGGTCCTTGCGCGTGGTGAGGACCGGCCACTGCGCGGCCAGCTCCCTGTTCAGCGCGATCAATCCTTCCTGCCCCGCCGGCACATCGTCTTCGGGATAGATTGCTTTCGCCGGGCATTCCGGCTCGCACAGCGTGCAGTCGATGCACTCGTCCGGGTCGATGACGAGGAAGTTCGGGCCCTCGTGGAAGCAATCCACAGGGCAGACCTCGACGCAATCGGTGTACTTGCACTTGATGCAGTTCTCGGTGACGACGAAGGGCATGGCGTTGGCGAGGTTCGGGAGACCAATAGGGTAGCGCCGCGGCGTCGCCGATGGCGTGGACCCGGAAAAAACGAAGCCCGGCATTGCCGGGCCTCGTGGAATTGGCGCTCCCTACGGGATTCGAACCCGTGTTTTAGCCTTGAGAGGGCCACGTCCTAGGCCTCTAGACGAAGGGAGCATTGGTTGGTCGCGTCCTGCGAGTCCGGTAGGATAACGGATTAGCTTCATGTTCTCCAGCCTTTCTGGCGCCTTTTTGGAAACCTCCCGCCCCATGTCCGAACCCGTCGCGCCCCTGGTGATTCCCCGCGAGGCCCATCCCATCTCGCGCAGGAACATCAGCTCCGCCGCCCTGAAGGTGCTCTACGGGCTCCGCGACGCCGGTTTCAAGGGCTACCTGGTGGGAGGCGCCGTGCGTGACCTTCTCGCCGGCCGTCAGCCGAAGGATTTCGATGTCGCCACCGACGCCACGCCGGAACAGGTCCGCGACGTGTTTCGCAACTGCCGGCTCATCGGCCGCCGTTTCCGGCTTGCGCACGTGGTGTACGGCCGGGAAATCATTGAGGTCGCGACGTTCCGCGCGAACGACGACGACGGCAGTGGCGATCGCGAAACGGAAGACGGTGGCCGCGTCGTGCGCGACAACGTCTACGGCACCATCGAGGACGACGCGGTGCGTCGGGACTTCACCGCGAACGCCCTGTACTACGCCATCGAGGATTTCTCGGTGCGTGACTACGTCGGCGGCTACGAGGACGTGCTCGCGCGACGTTTGAAGCTGATCGGCGACCCGGAGACGCGCTACCGAGAGGACCCGGTGCGCATGCTGCGCGCCGTTCGCCTCGCCGCGAAGCTCGAATTCACCATCGACGACAGCGCGGCGATGCCGATGCCTGCACTGGCGCCGCTGCTCGCCGGTGCGGCGCCTGCGCGACTGTTCGACGAATCGCTGAAGCTGTTCCTTGCCGGGCACGGTGAGGCGAGTTTCCTCGGCCTGGAGGCCCACCAGCTGTTGCCGGCCGTGCTGCCGGAAACGGCGGAGGCGCTGCGCACCAACCGAAGCGGCCTGCTGCGTTCGATGGTGCTCGACGGCCTGCGCAACACCGACAAGCGGATTGCGGAGGACAAGCCGGTCACGCCCGCGTTCCTCTATGCCGTGCTTCTGTGGCCGGCGTACTGCCGTGAGCTCGCGCGCCTGCAGGCGCAAGGCCTCGAGCCGGCGGTGGCCCAGCAGCGTGCGGCCGACCGCGTGACGCTCCACCAGGCGCATCGCATCGCGCTGCCACGGCGTTTCTCGCTGCCGATGCAGGAGATTTGGATGCTTCAGCCGCGCTTCGCGCTGCGCCAGAAGAAGCGGGTCTTCCGCACGCTGGCGCATCCGCGCTTCCGCGCCGCCTTCGATTTCCTCGAGCTTCGCGCCAAGGTCGCTCCGGAGCTCGCTGCTGATCTCCTGTTCTGGCGCGAGGCACAGCTGCAGGCTCCGGACGTCCTCTCGGAAGCGCTCGAGCACGGCGCGCTGGGTCTCGACGAGTCGGGTGAGGGTGATGCGCTCGTCGACGGCGCGCCGGCGGACAGCGGTCCGCGCCGTCGCCGTCGACGCAGGCCTCGGCGCGGCGGCGGTCCAGGAGCCGGCGCGCCCGCATGACGGCCCGGAGGGCGTGGGTGGGGCTCGGCGGCAATGTGGGTGACGTGTCCGCATGCTTTTCCTCCGCCTTGGCGATGCTGGGGGCGGCCGATGGCATCGATGTCGTTCGCGTGTCGCGCCGCTACCGCACTCCGGCCTGGGGGGTGACCGACCAGCCCGCGTTCATCAATGCCGTGGCCGGATTGACCACGACGCTGCCGCCCCTCGACTTGCTGGCCGCACTCCAGGCGACTGAGCGTGCCCATGGTCGCGACCGCGCCCGCGAGCAGCGCTGGGGGCCGCGCACGCTGGACCTCGACCTGCTGGCGATGGACGGTGTCGTGCTCGACACCCCGGCGCTGCAGTTGCCGCATCCGCGCTTTGCTGAGCGGGCCTTCGTGCTGGTGCCTTGGGCCGAGATCGCCCCCGATCTTGCGCTCCCGGGTTTCGGCCGTTTGGGGGCGATGGCCGATGCGCTGGATCGCACGGGCATCGAGGCGATACCTTAAGCGCCCGTTCGCGACCGGCCACCGCCTCCGCATGTACGCCTCCGACGCGCCCCCGCCGCGCCCGTCCGTCACCGTCCCCGAGCTGCGCCGCCTGAAGGCCGCCGGTACGCCGATCGTGGCGATGACGGCCTATGACGCCGGCTTCGCTGCGGTGCTGGACGCCGAGGGCGTGGATGTCGTGCTGGTGGGCGATTCGCTCGGCATGGTGGTGCAGGGCGAGGTGAGCACGCTGCCGGTCACCGTCGACCAGATCGTCTACCACTGCCGGGCCGTGTCCCGCGGGCTGCGAAGCGCGCTGCTCGTGGCCGACATGCCCTTCGGCGCCGATGCGACACCCGAGCGCGCCTTCGACGCCGGCGTGCGGATGCTGAAGGAGGGCAACGCCGGGATGGTGAAGATCGAGGGCGCCGGCGTGAAGCTCGACGCCATCCGCTTCCTCGTCGAGCGCGAGATCCCGGTCTGCGCTCACCTCGGCCTGACGCCGCAGTCGGTGCTGCGCCTCGGTGGCTACAAGGTGCAGGGCCGCGAGGCCGCCGCGGCCGAACAGCTCAAGCGGGATGCGCTCGCGGTCGAGGCGGCTGGCGCCACGGCGCTGGTGCTCGAATGCGTGCCCTCCGCACTCGCCGAAAGCATCACCCGCCAGCTGTCGATCCCGACCATCGGGATCGGCGCCGGCGCGGCTTGCGACGGCCAGATCCTCGTGCTGCACGACCTGCTGGGCGTCAGTGGCGGCCGGCGGCCCCGCTTCGTGAAGAATTTCCTCGCCGACGGCGGCTCGGTGCAGGGCGCCGTGCGCGCCTACGCCGAGGCCGTGCGTTCGCGCACCTTCCCCGCGCCCGAGCACGCCTACGCATGATCCGCACCGTCCGCACCGTCGCCGAACTGCGCGCCCACTTGGCCGGCTGGCGCGATCAGGGGCATCGCATCGCGCTGGTCCCCACGATGGGCAACCTGCACGCCGGGCATCATTCGCTCATCGAGCTCGCGAAGCAGAACGCCGACAAGGTGGTGGCCAGCGTGTTCGTGAACCCCACGCAGTTCGGGCCGAACGAAGACTTCTCGCGCTACCCGCGCACGCCGGAGGCCGATGCCGCCGGGCTCGCGCAGGCGGGCTGCGACCTGCTGTTCCTGCCCTCGGTCGAGACGATGTACCCGCTGGGTGCCGAGGCCGCCGTGCGCATCCGCGTGCCGGGCGTTGCGGACGTGCTCGAGGGCGCGCACCGCCCCGGCCACTTCGACGGTGTCGCCACCGTGGTCGCACGCCTGTTCAACATGGTGCATCCGGACGTCGCCATCTTCGGCCGCAAGGATTACCAGCAGTTGCAGGTCATCAAGCACATGACGAAGGACCTCGCCTTCGCCATCGACATCGTGCCGGGGCCGACCGTGCGCGAGCCGGACGGCCTCGCCATGAGTTCGCGCAACCAGTACCTGTCGGAGGACGAGCGCCGCGTGGCGGTCGAGATCATCCGCAACCTGCGCACGCTGCGCGACCAGACCGCGCTGGGCCTGCCGCCGGCGGGCCTCGAGCAGGAAGCCGTCGAGCGCCTGACGGCGGCGGGGTTCGAGGTGGACTACGTGGCGATCCGCCGCGCCGACCTCTCCATTCCTGATGGCGGCAGCGAGCCGGGCCTGCTGGGGCTGGTCGCCGCGCGCCTTGGCCGCACGCGCCTGATCGACAACCTCGACTTCGACGGCGTCGACGCCCGCTGAACGCCGCTTCGGCGACGCTGTACGCAAGGGTGGGTTCGATTGCGGGCTCCACCCCTCGCCCCTACACTCCGCGCCTTCACGCCTCCGGACCGCCCCCATGCAGCTCACCCTGCTGAAAGCCAAGATCCACCGCGCCTCCGTCACCCACGCCGAGCTGCACTACGAAGGCTCGTGCGCCATCGACGGCCGCCTGCTCGACGTGTC
>JAIXTZ010000145.1 GCA_027483745.1 Lysobacteraceae bacterium | reverse complement strand
AGCTTCGTCCGCGTGACCAACGCCGGCACCCGCGAGGCCCACGTGCACGACGTGCAGATCACCAAGGAACCGCCGAACTACCGGCAGTAAGCGATGACCGACATCCACAGCGACAAGATCCTGATCCTCGACTTCGGCGCGCAGTACACGCAGCTGATCGCCCGCCGCGTCCGCGAGCTGGGCGTTTACTGCGAGATCTGGGCTTGGGACCACGACCCGGCCGACATCGCCAAGTTCGCGCCGAAGGGCATCATCCTCTCGGGCGGCCCGGAGTCGACGACGGAAGCCGGTTCGCCGCGCGCGCCGCAGCCGGTCTTCGACCTGGAGGTGCCGGTGCTCGGCATCTGCTACGGCATGCAGACGATGGCCATGCAGCTCGGCGGCCTGGTGGAAGGCGGCCACGACCGCGAGTTCGGCTACGCGGAAGTGGAGATCGCCTCGGCCTGCCGCCTGCTGGACGAGCAGAAGGACCACCCGGGCACGCCGCCGCGCATCGATGTGTGGATGAGCCACGGCGACCGCGTCACGCGCCTGCCGGAAGGCTTCAAGATCACCGCGCGCACGCACAGCGTGCCGATCGTGGCGATGGCCGACGAAGCCCGCCGCTACTACGGCGTGCAGTGGCACCCGGAAGTGACGCACACCAAGCAGGGCACCGAGCAGCTGCGCCGTTTCGTGGCGGAGATCTGCGGCTGCGCCACCCTGTGGACGGCGGCCAACATCATCGAGGACCAGATCGCCCGCGTGCGTGCCCAAGTCGGCGACGACGAGGTGCTGCTGGGCCTGTCCGGTGGCGTCGATTCGTCCGTGGTGGCCGCCCTGTTGCACAAGGCCATCGGCGAGAAGCTGACCTGCGTGTTCGTCGACACCGGCCTGCTGCGCTGGAACGAAGGCGACCAGGTGATGGCGATGTTCGCGCAGCACATGGGCGTCAAGGTCATCCGCGTCAACGCGGCGGATCGCTTCTACAGCGAACTCGCCGGCGTCGCTGACCCGGAGGCCAAGCGCAAGATCATCGGCCGGCTCTTCATCGAGATCTTCGAGGAGGAATCGAAGAAGCTCACCAACGTGAAGTGGCTGGCGCAGGGCACGATCTACCCGGACGTGATCGAGTCGGCTGGCAGCAAGACCGGCAAGGCGCACGTCATCAAGAGCCACCACAACGTGGGCGGCCTGCCGGAGCGCATGCACCTCAAGCTGGTCGAGCCGCTGCGCGAGCTGTTCAAAGACGAGGTGCGCCGCATCGGCGTCGAGCTCGGCCTGCCGCGCGAGATGGTGTTCCGCCATCCGTTCCCGGGCCCGGGCCTGGGCGTGCGCATCCTCGGCGAAGTGAAGCGCGAGTACGCCGAGATCCTCGCCCGCGCCGATGCCATCTTCATCGAGGAGCTGCGCAAGGCCGGCTGGTATGACAAGACCTCGCAGGCCTTCGCCGTGTTCCTGCCGGTGAAGTCGGTCGGCGTGGTCGGCGATGCGCGCGCCTACGAGTGGGTGATCGCGCTTCGCGCGGTCGAGACCATCGACTTCATGACGGCGCACTGGGCGCACCTGCCGTACGAGCTGCTCGACGTGGTGGCGCGGCGCATCGTCAACGAACTGCGCGGCGTCAGCCGCGTGGTCTACGACATCTCCGGCAAGCCGCCCGCGACCATCGAGTGGGAGTGAGGCGATCCCGCGGACGCCTGATTTGAAACGGGCGTCAAACCCGGACGGCGGTCACGACGGGCTGGTCGCTACAAGGGTGATGCTGGGGTAGTGTGAGGGCCTCGGTCCTGCGCGCTTTCGCTACCTGCGAGGAGTGATCTCGATGTCGCCATCGGCAAACGTCGAACAATGGATGGGCGCGTTGCTCGCTTCTGGCGGCGACCGCCTGCCTCTGGCGCAGCGCGAGGAGTTCCGGTCGTTACTCAGGCATTTCGCCAGCCTGCTTTCGGGGGCGTTTGATGTCCCGATCTGCTTGATTTCCGGCTTCCGTGACGGCACCCAGTGCATCGCTGGTGGCTGTGGAATAGAGGCTGGCACGGCTTTTCCGGTCGAGGATAGCTTTTGTCGGTATCCGCTCGAGAGCGGCCAGCCCTTGGTTGTTCCCGACGCCTCCTCGGATCCGCGCTTCTCTGGCAATCCGCATGTCGTCGACGGTATCCGTCTGCGCTTCTATGCCGGCGTGCCGATTCCTGATGAGGCCGGCGGCATCGCTGGTGTTCTATGCCTGATCGATGGCCGGCCCCATAGCGACTTTTCCGAGCAGCAGCGCAGGGCGCTGGTCGATGCCGCAAACCTCGTCGGCGCGTCGCTGCGAATGTTCATCAAGCGCGATCTGGATGTCGCCGAGCGCGAGCTTTTCGTGAGCGGCCCTACGGCGGCCGTGGTTTGGGAGGTCGGCGAGGAGGATGTGAGGCTGTTGCATCGCAGTGGAAATCTCGGGCGGATCGTTGGCGAGGATCTGGCTCGCCGCCTCGATGCCGGCGAGCCGTTCGATGCACTCGTCCATCCCGACGACCGCATCGACCTCGGGACCACGCTGCGTAGTCACCGTTCCACCGGGTTGTTGGCATACGAGCAGAGCCTCCGTATTCACACGGCCGAGGGTGATATCCGTTGGCTGCGCCACGCCACTCGTTTGGCTCCACGCACCGCCAACGGTGAGACGAGGGTGTTCGGCTACCTCACTGACGAAACCCGCCAGAAGCGCCTCGAAGCGATCGTTGCCGGTACCAAGGACCGTCTTGCGTTGGCGATCCAGTCCGCGAGGCTGGGCACGTGGGACCTCGACATGCGTACCCAGGTCCGCGCTCTCAATCCGCGTGCAGCGGAAATCATCGGGTTCCCGCTCGATGAAGTCGACACTCACCAGAGCTTCTGGCTGGATCGCGTCCATCCGGCCGACCGTGCGACGCTCGACAAGCTGATTGCGGCCGAGAGCAGGCCGGATGCCGTAACGTCCATCGAGTACCGGGTCCGTCATCGACTCGGCCATTATGTTTGGGTGCAGTCGTTCGGCAAAGTCGTTGAGTTCGACGCGGGCGGCAGACCGTTGCGCGCTGTCGGGACGCTGACCGACATCACCGAGAGGAAGGAAGAGGAAGCCCAGCGTGCGCGCCAGCGTGGGTTGCTTGATGTGCTCAACCGGGCCCATGCAGGCTTCCTTCTGACCCGTGATCTCCACGACGCTTGCGAGAGCCTGTTCGAGCCCTTGCTGAAGCTGACGGAAAGCCGCTTCGGGTTCATTGGCATCATGCGAGAGGGCAGTGACGGTCGCCCCTTCCTCTTGGTCCCCACGATCTCGAACATCAGTTGGGACGAAGGCAGTCGTGCGCTGCATGAGACCCACCGTGACCGTGGCGTGGGTTTACGCTTCACCAACCTCGACAACCTCTTCGGGCACGTCGTAGTGGCGGACACCGTGGTGTGCAGCAATGATCCGACCGCGCATCCGGCCAGTCGAGGATTCCCGCCGGGGCATCCCCGACTCCATAGCTTCCTCGGTCTCCCCATGCGTTTCGATGGGCGCGTGATGGGCATGATCGCTCTGGGCAATCGTCCCGAGGGCTACGACTCTTCGTGGGTCTCCCTTCTCGAGCCGTTGGCGTCGACACTTGGGGCGCTGGTACACGCGCGCGACCTCGACGAGGCGCGGCGCCGTGCGGAACTGTCTCTCGAATTGCGAGCCAACACGGACGCCCTGACCGGGCTCCCCAACCGGCAGGCATTTATCGAACGCTGCCTCTTGGCGCTCCGTGCCGACGAGAGCGATACGCGGCCCCTGCATATCGCGATCATCGACCTCGATCACTTCAAGGCAATCAACGACAGTCGTGGTCATGCGGCGGGCGACGCGACGCTCCGGCACTTCGCCGACGTGGCTCGCCGCTGCATCCGCGAGACGGACATGGTCGCCCGGATTGGGGGCGAGGAGTTCGGCGTCCTGCTGCACTGCGGTTCGCTCGACGAAGCCGCATCCTCGCTGCATCGGCTCCGGGACGCGCTCGCCGCGACGACCGTACCTTGGGAGTCCGATGGTATCCGGGTGACCTTCAGCGCGGGCGTCGCCGAGTGTCCGCCGGGGGCGATGGATCTCGACGCTTGGATGGCGAAGGCCGATCGGGCCTTGTACGAAGCGAAGGCCGAGGGGCGCGATGCCATCCGGGGCGCCGGTTAGCCGTCTCTGCGCGGCGCACGATAGACCGACCTATCCTTGGTTTGGGCGTGGTCGCGTCTTGAAGACGGTATTCTTGAACACCTCGACGACCGACCTCGTGCTCTCGCCTTCCCATGCCCTCTGATTCGGCGCAGTCCGCCACCGACCTTGTGTGGATGGCGCAAGCCTTGCGCCTCGCCGAACGGGCAAGGTGCGAGGACGACGAGGTGCCGGTCGGGGCGGTGCTGGTCGCGGCCGATGGCACGCTGCTGGCGGAAGGCGGCAACCGCAACATCACCGACCATGACCCCAGTGCGCATGCCGAGATCGTGGCGATGCGCAAGGCGGGGCAGGCGCTGGGCAACCATCGACTGCTCGGCGCCACGCTCTACGTGACGCTCGAGCCCTGCGCCATGTGCGCGATGGCGATGGTGCATGCCCGCATCGCCCGCGTGGTGTACGCGGCGAGCGACCCCAAGACCGGCGCGGCCGGCAGCGTGTTCGACCTGTTGGCCGATCCGCGCCACAACCATCGCGTGGCGGTGCAGGGCGGCGTGCTGGCCGAGGAAGCCTCGGCGATGCTCACTGGCTACTTCCGCGCCAAGCGGGCCCGGCCCGCCCCGCCACCGCTGGATTGAGTCGACCGAACGGGTCCGCGAACGCTCAGCGTTCTTCGCGACGCCGCCTGGCAAGGGCGGTGTCGAGTTCCGCGTCGAGACTGTGGACGGCGAGGCTGACCTCCCGCCCCATCGCCAAGGCCGCGCCCAGCAGGCCGCCCATGCCGATCAAGGCGAGGGTCGTTGCCACCAGTCCGATGCGTGGGTCCACGAGGACCGTGGCGGCGAGCGCCAGGCTGGTGCCGATGAAGCAACCGAGCGCCACGTAAAGCATCCAGCACGCTCGGAGCACCAGGGCGGCGCGGCGTCGGTGCTCATGAATCTGGCGTTCGTTCTCGGGTAGGGGAGGGGCTTCGCCCTGCGGTTCTCCCTCGCCGAGCACGAGCAGTCTGAGCCGGTCGACGACGCGAGCGAGCCGGGCATTGGCCGAAATGAGCAGCGATCCGGTCGCCGCCATCAGCAGCGCGGGCGCGAGCATCGCGCTGACGACCGTGGGATGGGCGAGGGTGTCGGTGAGAGGCATCGGGACTCCTGGGGCCCCCGATGATCGCGTAGCCCCGGCCGACTGACAAACGGCGTCAAATCCCGGGCCGTGCGGCGTCATCCGCTCGGGGCGCGCCAAGCGGAGTCGTTACACTCCCGTGATGACGAAGCCCGACCGCGACGACACCCGCCTGATCTGGATCGACCTCGAGATGACGGGATTGGACCCGGCCTCCGACTCGATTCTCGAGATCGCCACGATCGTGACCGACCGCGAGCTCAACGTGCTCGCCGAAGGGCCTTCCATGGCGGTCCGCCACGGCCTCGCGACTCTCGAAGCGATGGACGAATGGAACCGCGGCACGCATCGGAAGTCCGGGCTGTGGGATCGTGTGCTGGCGAGCCCGCATTCGCTGGGCGAGGCCGAGGCGCTCACCTGCGACTTCCTGTCCCAGTGGATCGATGCCGGGAAGTCCCCCATGTGCGGGAACTCGATCTGCCAGGACCGCCGGTTCCTCGCCCGGCTGATGCCTCGGCTGGAGAAGTGGTTCCACTATCGGAACCTCGACGTGTCGACGGTGAAGGAGCTGGCCCGGCGTTGGGCCCCCGGGGTCCTCGAAGGCATCCAGAAGCAGGGCGCGCATACGGCCTTGGCCGACGCCCGCGAGTCGATCGACGAACTCAGGCACTATCGCCGACACATGGGCGCGCTCGGCGGCATGGCCGGCTGATCGTCGGCAGGTCGGCCCGGCACCAAGGGGGAGGCATGCGGATCGCTGCAGTGATGCCGGCGCTGGTCGGCTTGTTGACGTTGCTTCTGGCGGTCGCCGCCGGCACGGCACAGGCCATGGACTCGAAGCCGCTCGCGGCCTTCGCACGCGACGTCTGGACGACGCGTAACGGCCTGCCGCACAACCAGGTCAACGACATCGCCCAGACCGAGGACGGCTACCTCTGGCTCGCGACCTGGGAAGGCCTGGTCCGATACAACGGCCAGGACTTCACGCTGTTCGGACCGGGAAACGTCGACGCCTTCACCGACCAGGGGATCCGCAGCCTCTCGGCGAGGGTGCCCGGCAAGCTCGTGGTGTCGACGTCCCGCGGCGGCGTGATGATCCGCGAGAACGGCGAATGGCGGCGCGTCGGCGTCGCCGAGGGCCTCGCGCAGGAGGAAACCATGCGCGCCGAGTTCGACGCCCAAGGCCGTCTCTGGGTGGCCCACGAAAGTCGCGGCCTCGTGCGCATCGCGCCGGACGGGACGGCGACGACGTTTGGCGTCGCCGAGGGCCTGCCCTCGGGCCAGATGTTCGCACTGATGATCGATGCCAACGACGTGGTCTGGGCCGGCAGCGCGGAAGGCCTCGTCCGCATCGAAGACGACCGTGTGCAGGCCTTCGGCACGTCGGACGGCATGCCCCAGGGCGCCGTCTACGCGATCGTCGCGGCGCCCGACGGCGGCCTGTTCCTCGGTACCCATCACGGCGTGTGGCGCGGCCGCAATGGGGAGTTCCGCGAGCACGAGGCTGGCTTCCCGGACGATGCCGTGCCGAGCCTCGCCATCGATCCGCAGGGCAGCCTGATCGCGGGCACGGTGAATCGCGGCGTGTTCCGGGCCAAGCCCAGTGGGCTCGAGCGATTCAGCCGGGCCGGCGGCCTGCCCAACAACCGCGTGCCGGCCCTTTTCGTCGATCGCGAGGGCTCCATCTGGGTCGGCACGAACGCCGGGTTGCTGCGTTTCGCCGATACCCCTTTCGGCAGCTACGACACTTACCAGGGCTTGGCCGACAACTACGTGCGATCGGTCCTTCAGCTGCCCGACGGCAGCGTCTTGATCGGCAGCAGCGGCGGCCTCGACCGCTGGAAGGATGGCCGCATCGAGCCGGTGTCGAGGGGGGAGGGCGGCATCGGCAACGAGGCGGTGCTCAGCCTTGCGCACGGCCGCGACGGCAGTGTTTGGGTCGGCATGTACTCGCTGGGCCTCTACCAGCTCCGCGACGGCGTGGTGGTCGACCAACTCGGCGCGGGTGACGGCCTGCTCGGACCGCAGGTGCGCGCCATCGTCGAAGCCCGCAATGGCGATCTGTGGATCGGCACGAGTTCCGGACTGTTCCGGCGTCGCGCGGACGGGCGGATCGACCGTTTCGACGAGCGCGATGGTTTGCCGCGGAACTTCGTTGTCGCCCTGCACGAGGGGCGCGACGGCCGTTTGTGGATCGGCACCTCGAATGGCCTGGCAGTCCGCGAAGGCGAGCGGATCCGCGACGTGCCGATCCGACAATGGTTCGACGCACAGGACGTGTTCGGCATCCACGAAGACGGCGAGGGGGGCCTCTGGCTCGCCACCGATCGCGGCCTCCTTCGCCTGAAGGACGACGTGCTGGGCGGCGTCGGGGTTCGTCACGGTCTGCCCGTCGCCACGCTGTTCCAGGTGGTCGAGGACGGTTACGGCAACTTCTGGCTGACATCGAATCGCGGAGTGCTGCAAGTGCCGCGTCAGCAGCTCGAGGAAGTGCTGTCCGGCCAGCGCGAACGCCTCGAGGTCCTCAGTTTCGCCGAGGCCGACGGCCTCGCGAGCGCCCAGTGCAACGGAGGTGCCGGTCCAGCGGCCATCCGCGCCAGCGACGGCAGCCTGTGGGTCGCGACTGCCCGAGGCGTCAGCGTGGTGCAGCCGGACCAGCTCGCTCGCTACCAGCGTCCGCCACCACCGGTGATCATCGAGAGCGTCCGCGTGGATGCCCAAGCCCGCCCGGTCGGCGGTCGACTGGTGCTGAACCCGGAGGACAGGCGCCTCGAGATCGATTTCGCCAGCCTCAGCTACCGCATGCCGGAGCAGATCCGCTATCGCTATCGGATGGCCGGACTCGACGAGGGCTGGACCGACAGCGGTGCCGTTCGCTCCGCACGCTTCAACCATCTGCCGCCCGGCAAGTACCGGTTCGAGGTCAGCGCCGAAACCCGCGGCAGCGGCACCAGCAGCGACGTCGTCGGCATCGAGGTCGAAGTGCAACCGCGATTCTGGGAGCAGCCGCTCTTCCTGCTCCTGGCGGGCCTGCTGCTCGCCCTCGGCCTCTACTGGGCCTACGCGCTTCGCGTCGATGCCTTGCAGCAGCGCGAGCGCGATCTGAGCCGCCTTGTCGAGGAACGCACCCAGGCGCTCACGCTCCAGAACACCGAGTTGGAGCGCCTCGCCGAAACCGTGCGCGAACAGAGCAGCGCCTATGAGCTCCAGGCACGCACCGATGCCCTGACCGGACTGCCGAATCGCCGGCATATGGAAGAACGTCTTGCGGATTGCTTCGCGGAGGCGCAGCGCGACGGCAAGCCGCTATGCCTCGGGGTACTCGACCTCGATCACTTCAAGGACATCAACGACAACTACTCGCACGCGGCCGGCGACGAGCTGCTGCAGCAGGTGGCGCGCGTGATGGCGGACGTCATGGGGGGCAGCCACAATCTCGCGCGATGGGGCGGCGAAGAGTTCGCTCTACTGTTCGTCGACGCCACGCTCGAACAGGCCGCCGACATGGCCGAACGCATCCGTCGTCGCATCGAAGCCATCGACACCAGCGCATTCGCGCCCGGTGCGCGCGCCTCGGCGAGTATCGGCTTGGCCAGCCGCACGGGGTTCACGCACCACGAGCGAATGATTTATCGCGCCGACGAGCGGCTGTATGCCGCAAAGCGTGCGGGGCGGAACCGCGTGGAGACCTGAGGGGCGGCTCGATCCACGCCCGGCGCGGCTCAGCGGTCGCCGTCGTCCAGCGCGTCCTGCACCGCCGTCGGGAGGCCCGTCGGCGGCGCGCCATGGTGATAGACGTGCAGATCGCGCTGAGGAAACGGGATCGACAGACCGCGGCGGCGGAGTTCGCGATGGATGCCTTCCAGCAGCTCGCTCTTCGCCGCCAGCACGTCGTTGGTCGCTACCCAGGCGCGCAGCGTGAGCTGCACGCTGCTCTCGCCCAGCGCAGACACCAACACATCAGTGGAAGGGTCCTTCAGGACGCGCTCGTTGGTCGCCGCCACATCGAGTAGGGCCGCACGTGCGATGGAGAGGTCATCGTCGTAACCGACTCCGACGACCAGGTCGAGTCGGCGGGTCGGGCGCCCGGTGAAGTTCACGATCGGCGCGGTGGTGATCTGGCTGTTGGGCAGCACGATCACGCGGTTGTCGATCGTGCGCATCTGCGTCTGGAACACCCGCACCTGCTCGATCGTCCCCTCCAGCCCCGCGATCTGCACGAAGTCACCGGCCTTGAAAGGGCGCAGCAGGATCAGCATCACGCCCGAGGCGAAGTTGGACAGCGAGTCCTTGAGTGCGAGGCCGATGGCAAGGCCGGCCGCGCCGAGGACGGCGAGGAGGGAGGCGGGTGGCACGCCGAGCTGCGTCAATGCAGCGACGCCCACGACGATCACTCCGGCGAAGTAGGTGATGTTGCGCAGGAAGCTGCCAAGCATCGGGTCGACATTCGCCCTGATAAGGGCGCGTTCGATGCCTTTGCTCAGCTTGCGCGACAGCCACAGGCCGACGCCGAGGATGAGCACGACCGAGAGCAGCTTCAGGCCCCAGGCCTCCAGCAGGCCCATCCAGTCGGCCTTGGCGAGGCGCGACTGGAGCTTGGCCCAGAGCCCGATCGCTTCCGCGGTCGAGGTCGGCAGGATCGGCGTCACCGCGCTCAGCCCTTCTTGTGCTGGGCGAGGCGCAGCCAGGTGTCGACGACGGTGTCCGGGTTCAGCGACACCGATTCGATGCCCTGGTCCATCAGCCACTCGGCGAGGTCCGGGTGGTCGCTCGGGCCCTGGCCGCAGATGCCGACGTACTTGCCCTTGGCGCGGGCCGCCGAGATGGCCATCGACAGCATCTTCTTGACCGCCGGGTTCCGCTCGTCGAACAGGTTGGCGACGATGCCCGAGTCACGGTCGAGGCCGAGCGTGAGCTGGGTCAGGTCGTTCGAGCCGATCGAGAAGCCGTCGAAGATGTCGAGGAACTCGTCGGCCAGCAGGGCGTT
>JAIXTZ010000086.1 GCA_027483745.1 Lysobacteraceae bacterium | reverse complement strand
GTCAGCTCGTCCTTGCGCCAGCGGCGGGCGAGGTCGAGGCCCGAGGTGCCCGGAAGCATCCAGTCCAGCAGGATCAGGTCGGGGACACGCTCGACGATGGCGGTCTGCGCCTCACGCGCGTCGCCGGCGTGCACCGGCTCGTACTCGCCCTTGCGCAAGGCGAAGGCCACCATGTCACGGATGGCGGGCTCGTCGTCGACGATGAGGATGCGCTTCTGCACGGGATGTCCAAGCCATGGGGTCAGGACGCCAGTAGATAAAACTTTTGTGACGCAACCATGACGACTGAAAGGGAATCGTCACAGCGCCGGCGCGGCTTGTCGAGCCCTCGCGGCCCGGGCGGGCCTCGCCCGTCCGGTCAGGAGCGCTCGCGGGCCTGGTCTTCGGGCTTCAGGCCAGCGCGCCGCATTTCCAGCACCACGGGCATGATTTCCGCCATCCGTGCCTCGACGCGGGCGCGCTGGACGTAATCGACGTCGTCGCGCTGCTTGAGGCTGTCGAACTGCTTCAATGCGTCCTCCGCCCGACCAGCGAGGAAGGCCGCTTCGGCATGCGCCTCCACGGCGCGATTGGCGTCCCCGGCGAGCTCACTGGCACGCGCGAAGCTGCGCTGCAGGAGCAGGTCCTCGCTGGCCGAGGCCAGCAGCGGGCGGAGCAGGGCCTGGGCGCGTTGTCCGGAGTCCGAATCCCCGCGCTCGTTGAGCGCCTGCGCGTAACTCAGGGTGATCGCCCGGTGTTGGGGATAGTCTGCCACTAGCGCCTCGTAGCGCCGCGTCGCCTCCACGGGCCGGCCGGCCTTGTGCAGGGCCTCGGCGGTGGCGATGCGCAGCCACAGGTTGTCCGGGTCGTCGGCCAGAAGGCGGTCCAATCGGGCGACCGCCTCGCCGGCACGACCGGCCCGCAGCAGCGCAAGCGCATGCCCGTAAGCGACCTCCGCGCGCGGGTCGGCGGCTGGATGGGTCTCGTACTCGGCGATTGCGTCGCGGGCCGTGGGGGCCGTGAGCACGCGCAGGCGTTCGCGGGCCCAGTGGAACTCGCTGGTGCGCACGCCGGCGGTTTGCGGAGCGGGGCGAAGCTCCAGGGGAAGCAGAAGGTGTCCCTCGTTGCGCACGCTCGCATGCGGCCATGGGGCCTGCTTGGCCATGGCCGCCGCGCGGTCGCGCGCTTCGGCGATGCGCGTCGTGGTCACCGGGTGGGTGCGCAGGTACTCCGGGGCCTGCCAGCCCCCGGTGTTGCCGCGCGAGGCGCGCTCCATCCGGCCGAAGAAGTCGGCGATGCCCAGGGGGTCGAAGCCGGCGCGCGCCAAGGTCTCGATGCCGATGCGATCGGCTTCCGATTCGTTGCTGCGGGTGTAGTTGATCTGCATCTGCGCCATCAACGCCTGTGCGCCGACGACCGCGGCCTGCATCGCTTCGTCGGAGGAGCGGGAGCTGCTCTGCGACGCAGCGGCCAGCGCGCCGATCATCGCCAGCATCGTCGGCAGCTGCATCTGCTGCGATTTTTCCGCCGAGCGCAGGACGTGGCGCTGCGTGACGTGGGCGACTTCGTGGGCCAGCACGCCGGCCACTTCATCCTCGCGCTCTGCCGTGAGCACGAGCCCCGCGTTCATGCCGACGAGACCGCCGAGGGTGGCGAAGGCGTTGATGCGGCGGTCGCGCATCATGAAGAAGGTGTAGCCGTGGTCGGGCTCGCCGCTCGACGCCGCCACGCGGAAGCCCAAGCCCTGCAGCCAGCCTTCGACCAGGGGATCGGCGACGAGCAGGTCCTGCCGGCGCAGCTCGCGCATCAGCATCGCGCCGTAGCGCGCCTCGTCGGCCGGCGTGATCAGGCTGGCCGCGGACGAGCCCATCTGGGGCAGCGCCTCAGGGCGGGACTGGGCTTCGGCGCCAAAGCCTGGGAACAGCGCGAGGGCGAGGGCGGCGGGAAGGGCGAGCAGGGGCGGGGATCGCATCGTCTGAGCATGCCGAATGGGCGGCGAGGGCTGGTGAATCCGCCGTTAAGTCGCGGGCGTGTGTGCTGGAAAAGACCGCGAGCGGGCCCCATAGTTCCGCTCCCTGAACTTTCCGTCGGAGCCGCCGAGATGCCCCGCGCCGAGGTCGTGATGTATTCGACCGCCATCTGTCCCTACTGCGTCGCCGCGAAGAACTTCCTGAAGCAGCGGGGCGTCGAATGGCGTGAGGTCCGAATCGATCTCGATCCGGTCGCACGCAGCGAGATGATGCAGAAGGCCAAGCGCACCTCGGTGCCGCAGATTTTCATCAATGGCACCCATGTCGGCGGCTTCGACGACATGGTCGCCCTCGACCGCGCCGGTGGCCTGGCGCCTCTTCTGGAGTCCGCATCGTGAGTGACCGCATCGCCGAATTCACCGCCTTCCGCAAGCGCATGAACGAGCGCATCCTGGCGGAGGACAACCAGGTCGTGCGCCGCTTCTTCGCGCTCGACACGCAGACCTACAAGCCCGGGGCGCTCGACCTCAAGACCAAGGAAATGCTCGGCCTCGTGGCCTCGATGGTGTTGCGCTGCGACGATTGCATCGCCTACCACGTCGCCCAGTGCCAGCAGGCCGGCGTCACCCGCGAGGAGTTCTTCGAGGTGTTCTCGGTCGGCCTGGTCGTCGGCGGCTCGATCGTCATCCCGCACCTGCGCCGTGCCGTCGATTTCCTCGACCAGC
>JAIXTZ010000192.1 GCA_027483745.1 Lysobacteraceae bacterium | reverse complement strand
TCGCGCAGCTGGAACTCCGGGATCGCCTCGCCGCCGGTGATCTGCTCCTCGAACTTCTGCGCCGGCGAGCGCGCTTCTTCGACGAGGCGGCCACCGAGCTCGAGCACCAGGGCGCTCTTGTCGTGCACCGGCTTCACCGACGGGCCCGAAAGGATCGCGACCAGAAGGAACAGGAGCACCGTGAGGAACAGCAGGTTGAAAACGAGGCGGCGGGTGAAATTCAGCGCATCCCACAGACCGCCGAACAGGCGACGCAGGGGACCGGGACGATCGACAGTGGCCATGGGGGACTCCGTAAACGACGCCCTGACCTTAGCCGCTCAATCGGCGGCGGTCACGCCCCGAAGGTCACGTGAGGAATGCGCGAGGAAGCGCCAGGTCAGCAGCACCGCGGCCACGCTCAGTCCGACGATCAGTCCGGCCCAGTAGCCCGGCGGGCCCCAGCCGAGGCCGAGGACGATGCGGGTGCCGCCGTCGGCGCCGATGCCGCCGAGGCCAATGGCCACCGGCAGGCCGAGGCCCCAGTAGCTGAGCACGCAGATCCACGCCGGCACGCGGGTGTCCTTCAGGCCGCGCAGGGCACCGGCCGAGATCGCCTGCAGGCCGTCGGTGTACTGGAACACCGCCGCGAACAGCATCAGCGTGGCGGCCATCGCGATGACGGCCGGGTCGTCCGTGATCAGCGAGGCGATCCACGCCCCGCCCAGGGCCAGCACGATCGCCGAGGCCGTCTGGGTGGCGAAGCCGATGATCCAGCCCGCCTTGGCCGCCCAGCGCACGCCCTCGGCATCGCCGGCGCCGGCCGCCTGACCGACGCGCACCGTGGTGCCCATGGCCACGCCGAGCGGCACCATGAAGGCCGCGGAGGCGGCGAGGATCGCCACCTGGTGGGCGGCGATCGGCACGGTGCCGAGCGTCGCGATCAACAGGGCCGTGGCAACGAACAGGCTGCCCTCCATGAAGATGGCGAGGCCCATCGGCAGGCCGAGTTTCAGCAGCTGGCCGATGGCCGCGGCGTCGGGGGCATCGAAGCGGGCGAACAGGCCGAGGTCCGCACAGCGCCGCGCGCGCGCCAGCGTGGTCGCCATGGCCGCGACCTGCGTCCACAGCACGAGCGCGGTGGCAAGGCCGAGCCCGCCCGCGCCGAGTTCCGGCAGCGGACCCACGCCGTCCATCAGGGCCCATCCCAGCGGCAGCAGCAGCACGAGGCCGCCGGCGCCGATCACCATGGTCGACACCGTCCAGGCCACGCCCTCGGCGAGGTAGCGCAGGCTGAAATACAGGGCCAAGGCCGGCGCGCCCCAGCTGATGCCGTGCAGGAAGCCGGTGACGCCGGGCATCACCTCGGGCGCGATGAAGTTCGACAACGCGAGCGGCGCAAGCCGGATCAGCGCGAACAGGCCGAGGCCAAGGGCCAACGCCAGCCACAGCGCCTGCCGGAACAGCGCGCCGATCTCGCCGCGGCGCCCGGCGCCGTCGAGCTGCGCGACCGACGGCGGCACGGCCATCAGCACGCCGATGCACAGCAGGATCACCACCGACCACGCCGGTGCGCCCACGCCGATGGCGGCCAAGGTCTGCGTGCCGTGGCGGCCGGCCAGCACGGTGTCGATGACGTTCATGCCCATCGAGGACAGCTGCCCGACCACCAAAGGTGCGGAAAGCAGGGCCGTGGCCCGCAGCTCGCGCTTCAAGCGCGCGCGGCGGGCGTCGTCATGACGCATGGCAGGGGAACCCGGGGAACGGCGGGCGCCTACTATATCGGCGATGACGACGCCCACCGACGCCCATTGCCGCAACTGCGGCTCGCCCCTGTACGGCGAGCACTGCTACGCCTGCGGCCAGCCGACGAAGGGCCTCGTGCGGCACTTCAGTTCGATCCTCGGCGATGTCGCCGACACCATCTTCAACATCGACGGCCGCCTGCTGCGCACGCTGCCGGCGCTGCTGCTGAAGCCCGGCTTCCTCACCCGCGAGTACATCGAAGGCCACCGCGTGCGCTACGTCTCGCCGGTGCGGCTGTTCGTGTTCCTGTGCATCGGCACCTTCTTCGCGGCCAAGCTCGCCACGCCGTCGTTCGAGATCGGCCGCGACGATGCGGTGCGCGTCGCGGGCACCGACACCGTCGTCATCGATCCCGACGGCAACGAGGGCTTCGAGGAGATCGACACCGTCGAGGGCGTCGAGGCGCGCTTGGCCGAGGTGCGGGCCGAGATGGCGACGCGTCGCGAGGAATCGAAGAACGTGCCCGGCGTGGTCGCGGTGCTGGAGTCCGCCGAGGCGCAGGTCGAGGCGGCGGCCGAGGAGCGCATCGCCCAGCTGCGTGCGCAACCCGGAACGGCCGGCGACCACACCGACGCGTCGTCGCCCGGGTTTTCCGTCGACGAGGAGTCCGATGTGCCCAACATCAACTTCAACGGCAAACCTTGGGACGCAGAGACGAACCCGGTGGTGGTCGAGTCGCTGCCGGACGGCGCGAACCGTTGGCTCAACGCGCAGATCGGGCATGTCCCGGAGAACTGGAAGCGCGTCCGCGAGGATCCCGACCTGCTGCGCAACGCGTTCTATTCGGCGCTGCCGACGGCGCTGTTCGTGCTGGTCCCGCTGTTCGCCCTGCTGCTGAAGATCCTCTACGTCTACCAGCGTCGGCTGTACATGGAGCACCTCGTCGCGGCGCTGCACGGCCATGCCTTCGTCTGCGCGATGCTGCTGGTGCTGATGGCCATGACCTCGTTCGAATCCCTGCTCGGCTCGCCGGCCTGGCTGGCGGCGCCGATGGGCTGGCTGGAGTGGCTGGCCCTGCTGTGGATCCCCGCCTACCTGTGGCTCCACCTGAAGCGCGTTTACGGCCAGGGATGGGTGGCGACCAGCCTCAACTTCGCGGCGCTCGGGATGGCCGAAATCCTGCTGCTCTCGGTGGTGGCGATGTTCGCGCTTCTGGCCGCCCTGGTCTGGCTGTAGTCGATCCCCGCCGGTTGGGGGGCGTCCTCAGCGCGCTGCGGCCTCGGCCAAGAGGGCCGAGCGGGCCTCTTCCGGCGCCGCCAGCACCTTGCCACGCAGCGCGGCCCGCTGCGCGGCCCCCATGCTCGCCACGCGCTCGGCCAGTGCCACGCGGGTCGGCTCGCCGAGGGCCTCCAGCGCGGCGATCAGGGCCGCCTGCTCGTCGGCGGGGACGAAGGCGAGCAGCGGACGGAGACCGGGCAACTGGGCACCGAGCCGAGGGCCGACGGCCCAGTCGCGCTGGGCTTGGGCGTCCAGCGCGGCGAAGGCCGCGCGCCGCGCCTGCTGGGCCTCGACCGGCAGCGCCGCCAAGGCTTGGGCGGTCGCGATCAGGGCCTCGCGCTCCCCGGCGTCCAACGCCAACCATTCCGCGTGGGCAGTGCGCAGGGCCGAGCGCTCGATCGCCGGTCGCTGCAGCCAGGCGGCATAGGCCACGCGCAGGGCGTCGCGACGCGACGCGTCGTAGCTCGCCCACGCGTCGGCGTTGGCGAGCAGGGCCGCCTGGGATGCGGGGTCCAAGGCGGGCCACGCGGCGCGTACGGGAGCCAACAGCGCCTGACGATCGACCGGGAGCGTGCTCCAGGGCAGCGCTACGGGCGGGGCGGCCACGGGTGGCGTAGGCAGGGCCGCCCCGCGCTGGACCGCCGCCCAGCTGAGAAAGGCCACCCCCTCACGCCACGGCGCCGATGGCGCGGCGTCCAGCAGGGCGAAATCGGGATCGACCACGAGTTCGGCCTCGATGTTGCGGGCCACGGCGACCGGGGGCGACTCGAGCGTGGCCGGGGCCTCGGCGGAGGTCGCCGCGGGCGGGGCTTCCAGGGCGGAAGGAGGCCAGATGAAGGTGGCCACCAGCACGGCCAACAAGACGAACAGCACGGCCCCGAGACCCCATTGCAAGCGCGTCGGACGCCAACGCGGGCCCCGGGGGCGCGCGACTGGGCCCGCCTGGCGCGGCGGGGTACGCGGCGCGGGGTCGCCATGGGCGGCAGCCGCCTCGCCGCGCGCTTCGCGCTGGAATGCCTCGTGCCAGCGCATCAAGACCGCCGGACCCACCCCCTGCTCGGCGAGTTTGTCTTCCGCGTCGGCCCAGAGCGCCCGATAGGCCGTTTCGGAGAGGCCCATCACGCGGGCGGCGCCGGACGGTTCCATCCCGACCACAAGGCGGAGCAGCAAGGCGAGCCGGCGGGTATGGCTCAGGCTGTAGAGGGGATGGGCCGGCGTCTGGCCGGCGGGACGGCCGAGCTCGTCCCGCGCCAGCAGCAGGCCCCAGTACCGCAACGGCCACTCGGCCAGCGGAACGCGGGCGGCACGATCGCCAAACTCATCCCGCACCTCGGCCAGCAGGCGCTCGTCGTTCAACGAGGGGCCGGCTTGGGCACGGGCCAACACACGGGCACGCGGTTCGATGCCGCGGAGGAAGGCCGCGAGGGCGGAGGGAGGGGTCGAGCTCACCCGACGAGTCTAGGCAGCGGCGTCGACAAGGTCACGTTTTCCCGCCCATCTCCAGGGTGTGTCGCCGCGCGCACTTTTTTTCGCCAACCCGTTGACAGGGGGGCGAACAGCGGCTCCGCCGCGATTTTCTTGGGATTCCGCGGCCCGCAGTTGTGCACAACCCCGCGCCTAGCCTGTTCCCGATCCGTTCACGCAGCCCGCAGCCCCGCCCAAGTCCGGGTTTCACGCCATAAGCCATTGATTTTAATGGCTTATTTCAGTTTGACTAAAAAATCACCAGGACACGACGAAGCCGCGAAACATCGGGCCTGCGCAGCCCCCACCCCAAGCCACTCCACAGACTTATCCACAATGCGTGTGGATAAGACCGCGACTCCATTGAAATCAGCAGCTTGGGGTGCACACCTCAGCGGATGGGCAGCACTGTTCGGCAAGTGACCCACGGGTCGCACCGGGCGGGGAGAACGCGTGGGACAGGCCTCTGCGGCGCGCTGGACGCCGCCGCTACACTCGCCGCATGCCGCTCACGACCCTGCAGGTGGCCCTGCCCCGGCCCCTGCCCGCCCCCTTCGACTACCTGCCCAACGACGGCCGGGAGGCGGACACGGGCTGGATCGGCTGCCGGGTGCGCGTTCCCTTCGGCCGCGGCCATGCGGTGGGCGTGGTGGTCGGCGCGGGTCCGAGCGGGGCGGCCGAGGCCGCCCTGAAGCCGGTGCTCGAGCGCCTCGACGCCACCCCCCTGCTCGACGCCGAGCTATGGGGCACGCTGGGCTTCGCCAGCCGCTATTACCACGCGCCCTTCGGCGAGGTGTGGGCCACGGCCCTCCCCGGCCCCCTGCGCGATGGCGAACCCGTGGTGGACCACCGCGCGTTCGGCTGGCGCTTGACGCCGGCGGGCCGTACCGGCCTCGAGACCCTGCGCGCTGGGCGCCCCCGGGCGCTGGCCGAGGCCTGGGCGGCCACCGGCGACGCCCCGTGGCCCGAAGCACGCCTCGACCTCGAACATCCCGGATGGCGAGAGGCCGCCCGTCGCCTCGCCGAGCGCGGTGCCGCCGAACGCGTGCCCATGCCGACCACGATGCGGACGATCGGCGCCAGCCTCACGCTCAATGACGCACAGGCGGCGGCCGTGGCAGCGATCACCGGCGTCCGCCGCTTCGCCCCCTTCCTCCTCGACGGCGTGACGGGCTCGGGCAAGACCGAGGTCTACCTCGAGGCCATCCGCCACGCCCTCGCCGAGGGCAAACAGGCGCTGCTGCTGGTGCCGGAAATCGGCCTCACCGCGCAAACCATCGCGCGGCTGCAGCGCGGACTGCCGGTCGAAGTGCACGCGATGCACTCCGGCCTCGCCGACGGCGCCCGCGCCCGGGCCTGGGCGGCGATGCGCAGCGGCGAAGGCCGCGTGCTGGTCGGCACCCGCTCCGCGGTGTTCTGCCCGCTGCCCGAGGCCGGGCTGATCCTCGTCGACGAGGAGCACGACGCCAGCTACAAGCAGCAGGACGGCATCCGCTACCACGCCCGC
>JAIXTZ010000255.1 GCA_027483745.1 Lysobacteraceae bacterium | reverse complement strand
GGCCTGCTCAAGATGGTGAACACCCGCCGTCGCCTGCTGGCCTACCTGAAGGACAAGGACGTGGAGCGCTACAAGACGCTCATCGAGCGCCTCGGCCTCCGTCGTTAAGTGACACCCCGCGCGGCGCAGAAATGCGCCGCGCTGCTTTTCGGGGTTTGAAAACCCCGCGCCGTGGCAACGCGGCAACCGAGCCAGGGGGCAGGGGCCCCCGGCCGGACTGAAACGAAAGACAACCAGAGAGCAGAACGTGGCGAAATATTCGAAGACCTTCCAGTACGGCCAGCACGAAGTGACGCTGGAAACGGGCGAGATCGCCCGCCAGGCCGGTGGCGCCGTCCTCGTCAAGATGGCGGACACCGTCGTCCTCGTGACCGTCGTCGGCAACAAGAACGTCCGTGAGGGCATGGACTTCTTCCCGCTGACCGTCGACTACCAGGAGAAGTTCTACGCCGGTGGCCGCATCCCGGGTGGCTTCTTCAAGCGCGAAGGCCGCCAGACCGAGCGCGAGACGCTGACCTCGCGCCTGATCGACCGTCCGATCCGCCCGCTGTTCCCGGAAGGCTTCCGCCACGAAGTGCAGGTCATCGCGACCGTCGTCTCGCTGAACCCGGAAGTCGAGGGTGACATCCCGGCGATGATCGGCGCCTCGGCCGCGCTGGCCCTGTCGGGCATCCCGTTCTCGGGCCCGATCGGCGCCGCCAAGGTCGGTTATGCCAACGGCCAGTACATCCTCAACCCGACCACCACCCAGCTGAAGACCTCGGAGCTCGAGCTCGTCGTCGCCGGCACGACCAACGCCGTGCTGATGGTGGAGTCGGAAGCCAAGCTGCTCTCGGAAGAGGTGATGCTCGGCGCCGTGACCTTCGGCCACAACGCCGGCCGCACGGTCATCAACGCCATCAACGAACTGGTCAAGGAAGCCGGCCAGAAGGATTGGGGCACCTGGGCCGCCCCCGCCCGCAACGAGGCCCTCGTGGCCGCGCTGAAGGCCGCCGTCGGCACGCGCCTCGCCGACGCCTTCAAGGTGACGGACAAGCTGCAGCGCCGCGACGCCATCGGCGCCCTGAAGAAGGACGTGATGGCCGCCCTCGCGCCGCAGATCGAAGCCAACGGCTGGTCGGCCGGTGAAGCCTCGAAGGAGTTCGGCGAGCTCGAGTACCAGACCATGCGCGAGTCCGTGCTGACCACCAAGGTCCGCATCGACGGCCGTGCGCTCGACACCGTCCGCCCGATCACCGTCCGCGTCGGCGTGCTGCCGCGCGTCCACGGCTCGGCGCTGTTCACCCGCGGCGAGACGCAGGCCCTCGTGGTCGCCACCCTCGGCACCGCGCGCGACGGCCAGATCATCGACGCCGCCGAAGGCGAGTCGAAGGAACACTTCCTGTTCCACTACAACTTCCCGCCGTACTCGGTCGGCGAAGCCGGCCGCATGATGGGCCCGAAGCGCCGCGAGATCGGCCACGGCCGCCTCGCCAAGCGCGGCGTGCTCGCCGTCATGCCGGACATGGAGAGCTTCCCGTACACGATCCGCGCCGTCTCGGAGATCACCGAGTCGAACGGTTCGTCGTCGATGGCCTCGGTGTGCGGCTCCTCGCTCGCCATGATGGACGCGGGCATCCCGCTGAAGGCCCCGGTGGCCGGCATCGCGATGGGCCTGGTGAAGGAAGGCGACAACTTCGTCGTGCTGTCCGACATCCTCGGTGACGAGGACCACCTCGGCGACATGGACTTCAAGGTCGCGGGTTCGAAGGACGGCATCTCCGCCCTCCAGATGGACATCAAGATCGAAGGCATCACCGAGGAGATCATGAAGATCGCCCTCACGCAGGCGAAGGCCGGCCGCCTCCACATCCTCGGCGAGATGGCGAAGGGCCTCACCGCCCCGCGCGCCGAGCTGTCGGAGTACGCCCCGCGCCTGCTGACGATGAAGATCCACCCGGACAAGATCCGCGAAGTGATCGGCAAGGGTGGCTCGACCATCCAGGCCATCACCAAGGAAACCGGCACGCAGATCGACATCCAGGACGACGGCACCATCGTCATCGCCTCGGTCAACGCCGCCGCCGCCCAGGCCGCGAAGGCGCGCATCGAGCAGATCACGTCGGACGTCGAGCCGGGCCGCATCTACGAAGGCAAGGTCGCCAAGATCATGGACTTCGGTGCGTTCGTGACCATCGCCCCGGGCAAGGACGGCCTGGTGCACATCTCGCAGATCTCGGACGAGCGCGTCGAGAAGGTCAGCGACAAGCTGAAGGAAGGCGACGTGGTCAAGGTCAAGGTGCTGGAAGTCGACAAGCAGGGCCGCATCCGCCTGTCGATCAAGGCCGTGGCCGAGGGCGAGGGCGTCTAAGCCCTCGTTCTTCCGCAACGCTGAAATGAAGAAACCCGCCGGAAGGCGGGTTTCTTCATTGCGGGATCCGGTTGACGTGCTCAGGCGTCGATCGCGACCATCTCCACCCGGTTCCGGCCGCCGGCCTTCGCGATGTACAGCATGCGGTCGGACTCGCCGAGCAGGGCATGGATGTGCGGCTTGCCATCGTGGCTCAGGCAGACGCCGACGCTGGTGCTCGCCATAATGCGCCGACCGTCCGGCAGCTCGATGTCGAGGGCGGCGATGCGTTCCCGCAGGGCTTCGAAGTAGGTCC
Source organism: Lysobacteraceae bacterium (assembly GCA_027483745.1). The sequence continues at coordinate 7,032 of JAIXTZ010000255.1, read as the reverse complement.
AGGCGCTTTCCGCATCGAGGCCCGGAGCCAGGACGACGAACTCCTCGCCGCCGAAGCGCGCGACGATGTCCTCGGTGCGGGCGTGCTCGGCGACGGCGCGGGCCACGGCCTTGAGGGCGATGTCGCCGCCGTCATGGCCGTAGGTGTCGTTGATCTTCTTGAAATGGTCGATGTCGAGCGTGGCGACGGCGACCGGCCTGGCCTGTGTCCGCAGGGCATCGAGTCGCTTCGTGGTCAGGTCGAAGAAGTGCCGGCGGTTCGACAGGCCGGTCAGGAAGTCCTTCGTCGCCAGGTCCTGCAGGGTGCCGATCAGATCGAGGTTGTCGACGTTCTGCGAGACACGGCAGAAGAACTCCTCGCGGGAGAACGGCTTGTGCAGGAAGTCGTTGGCGCCGTTCTTCAGGAAGCGTGCGACCAGCTCGCCTTTGTTGGCGCCGCTGACCCCGATGATGGCCAAACGATCGCGGTTGTAGCGCTCGCGCAGCTTGGCCGACAGTTCGACGCCGGTGAGGCCGGGCATCTCGTGGTCGGTGATCACGAGGCGGATGCCGGGATCCTGCTCGATGGCGGCAAGGGCCTGCTCGCCGTCGCCGGCCAGCAGGACGCGGAAGCCGTAGGACGAGAGCAGCTCGGCGACCATCAGCCGCGCCGAGGCCGAATCATCGACGACAAGCGCGGCGATGCGGCGATTCCGATCGAGACGCTGCACCAGCCAGGCGATGTAGTCGAGGTGTCCCGGGGCACTCTTGATGACGTAGTCGATGACGCTGCGGCCGAGCACGCGGTCACGCAGGGCCTCGTCGTACTTGCTGGACACCACGACGACCGGGAGCCCGGTGGACGAGAAGCGGTCGATGATGGTGTCCTCGGCGGCATCTGGCAGGACCAACCCGCTCAGGATGAGGAAGATGTCCGGATGGGCGGCGAGAGCGGCTTCGGCCTCGGCCATCGTGCGGGCCAGCGCCACGGGCAGCTGCAGCCCGCCTTCAACCGCCTCGGCGAGCATGCCGGCATAGCTGCGCGAGTTCTCGACGATCAAGACGCGTTGTGGAAGTGAGGCAAGACTCATTCGGGCCGATGTCCGCGCAGGGGAAGTCAGCATCGCGTCCGGCGGCCGCCTGGCGCAAGAGCGGTGGGCATGGGGCCGGGTGGGCTGACGGTATTTGACGTCAGGGGGGCGTGCGCAGCCACTCGAGACGGTGCGAAGCGTGATGTTCGCCAAGAAGGCGCGCGAGCACCGGCAGCGCGGGGGCAAGGGCTGCGTCGAGCTTCCACGGTGGATGGAACAACAGCATGCCGCTGCCGTTGAGCCGCAGCGGCGAATCGTCGGGCCGCACCAGCAACTCTGCGCAGAGGAGGCCGCGCGGGGCGAGCAGGGTGGCCTGGCGGAAGAAACCGTGCAGTGCACGTCGTTGCTTGATCGGATACCAGACGGCCACGCCGCCGGTGGGCCAGCGTTCCAGCGCGTTGGAAACGGCCTCCAGCACGCGCGGGTATTCCGCCTCCTGCGCCTCGTAGGGTGGGTCGATGAGCACGAGGCCGCGCTTTTCCTTCGGCGGCAAGAGGGCCCGGGTGGCTTCGTAGCCGTCGCGCCCGTGGGCCGCGGCGCGCGGGTCGCCGGCCAGATGGGCCTTGAGCACCGCGGCTTCCTCGGGGTGCAGCTCGCAGGCCGCGAGGCGATCCTGTGGGCGCAGGGCGGCGAGGGCGATGCGCGGCGAACCGGGATAGGCGCGAAGCCGGCCGTCCGGATTCCAGCGGCCGACCACTTCGCAAAGGCGCTGCACCGCGGCGGGAAGGCCGTGCTGGCCCCAGAGCCGACCGATGCCGGCCTGGCCTTCGCCCGTGCGCTCCGCCGCTTCGGCATCCAGCGCGTAATGGCCCCGGCCGCCGTGGGTGTCGAGCACGAACACCGGGCTGTCCTTGGCGGTGAGCGCGTCGAGCCAAGCGAGCAGGGTGACGTGCTTCAGGACATCGGCGTGGTTGCCGGCGTGGAAGGCGTGGCGGTAGTTCATGGCGCGCAGTCTAGCGCTGCACCGCGGGTGCCCGCGCTAGCATGGGGGGCTTCCACACGGAGGGGGTTCCATGGCCAAGTTGTTCCGCTGGACGTTCCGCGGCGCGCTCCTGCTGCTGCTCGCGGTGACGTTGTTCGTCCTGCACAGCCTCTATTTCAAGCCGGTCAGCATCCGCATCTTCTACGAGCGCGTGTTCGCCGAGTTCGCGCTCGAGAGCCCGCAGCTGCTGTCCAGCCTCGGGATGCTGCCGCCGTCGATCGACTGGACGGCCGACGAGCTGGACGACTACTCGCTCGCGAAGGGCGAGGAACAGATGGCGAAGCTCAAAGCCGATCTCGCGACCCTCCGCCGCTACGACCGCGCGGCGCTGGACGACACGCTCAGCTACGACGTCCTCGAAGTCTTCCTGCAGACGCAGGCCGACGGCGAACGCTTCCGTTTCCACGACTACCCGCTCAACCAGCTGTTCGGCATCCAGAGCAGCCTGCCGAGCTTCATGGCCTCGCAGCACCGCGTGGCCGGGCTCGCCGGCGCCGAAGCCTACGTTGCCCGACTGCGCGAAATCCCGCGGGTCGCGGCGCAGGTTCGCGAAGGCATGGCCAAGCGCGAGGAGCTCGGCATCATCCCGCCGACCTTCGTGGTGGAGAAGGTGATGGCCGAGATGCAGGCCTTCGTCGCCACCGAGCCGACGCAGAACATCCTCTACACCGCGCTGGCCGACAAGATGACCAAGGCCGACGAAGCGATCGCCGAGGCTGACCAGCAGCGCCTGTTGGCGGATGCCGAGGCCGTGATCCGCGACCAGGTCTACCCGGCCTACCAGGGCTGGATCGACGACTACGTGGCCCTGCTGCCGAAGACCACGGGCAACCACGGCGTCTGGGCCTTGCCCGACGGCGAGGCCTTTTACCAGCACCAGATCCGCGTGCACACCACCACCGACATGACGCCGGAGCAGGTTCATGACCTCGGCCTGCGCGAGGTGGCGCGCATCGAAGGCGAGATGGACGCCATCCTGAAGGGTGAAGGCCTCGCCGAAGGGACGATCGGTGAGCGCGTGCGCACCATCGCGGCGCGCCCGGACCAGCTCTATCCAGACACCGACGAGGGACGCGCGCAGATCCTCGCCGACTACCAGGCGATGATCGACACCATCGACGCCGGCCTCGGCCCGTACTTCAACGTCCGCCCGACGCAGCCGGTGAAGGTGGAGCGCATCCCCGTGTTCAAGGAGAAGACCTCGCCGGGCGCCTACTACCAGCCGCCGGCCTTGGATGGTTCGCGGCCGGGCGTGTTCTACGCCAACCTTCGTAGCGTGCAGGAGATCCCGCGCTTCAGCATGCGCACGCTGGCCTATCACGAGGGCATCCCGGGGCATCACTTCCAGCTCGCGATCCAGCAGAAAATCCAGGGCGTGCCGACCTTCCGCAAGTTGCTGCCGTTCACCGCCTACTCGGAAGGCTGGGCGCTGTATTCCGAGAAGCTCGCTGCCGAGATCGGCTTCCAACCCACGCCGCTGGACGATCTCGGCCGCCTGCAGGCCGAGATGTTCCGCGCCGTGCGTCTCGTGGTCGATTCCGGCCTCCACCACAAGCGTTGGACACGCGAGCAGGCCATCGACTACATGGTCGAGAAGACCGGCATGCCGCAGACGGATGTCGTCGCCGAGATCGAGCGCTACCTGGTGATGCCCGGGCAGGCGCTGGCCTACAAGGTCGGCATGAACACCATCGTCGAACTGCGCGACGAAGCGAAGCACGAACTCGGCGAGGGCTTCGACCTCGCCGCCTTCCACGAGGTGGTGCTGACCAACGGCTCGCTGCCGATGACCCTGCTGCAGCAGCAGGTGCGGGCCTGGATCGCGGCGGAGAAGGCGAAGGCCGGTGGCGTCGAGGCCGTGGCAGCGGGCTGATGGAGGTTCGCATCGTCCGCGGTGCGGAGGTCGGGCCGTTCCTCCCCGACCTCGCGCGCCTGCGCATCGGCGTATTCCGGGAGTGGCCCTATTTGTACGCCGGCAACGAGGCGTACGAGCGGGCCTACCTCGAGGTGTACGCTCGTTCGCCCGACAGCCTGTTCGTGCTGGCGATGGATGGCGGACGCATCGTTGGCGCGTCGAGCGGCCTGCCGCTGGCCGATGATGCCGAGGCCTTCCGCGCGCCGTTCGAGGCGGCAGGGATCGACATCGCGCGGGTGTTCTACTTCGGGGAATCGGTGCTGCTGCCTGAGTACCGCGGCCGCGGGCTCGGACACGCCTTCTTCGACGCGCGCGAAGCCCACGCGGCGGCGCTGGGGCGTTTCGACTGGACGGCGTTCTGCGCGGTGGACCGCGATGCGTCCGATCCGCGACGTCCGCCGGACTACCGGGGCAACGAGGCCTTGTGGGGCAAGCGAGGCTACGTGCGTCGCGATGACCTGCGCTGCACGCTGGGCTGGCCGGAAGCCGAGGGCGGCCCCGACGTGGACCACACGCTGACGTTCCGCCTGCGGCCGATCACCCGAGCAGGCTGACGCCCGGCACCGCCCACAGCGCGATGCCGGCAAGCGCGGCGCCGATGCCGGTGGCGGCCAGCACGTCGCTCGGGTAGTGCACGCCGAGGAAGACGCGCGACACCGCGATGCTGGCAGTGAACGGAATCAGCCACGCGGCGAAGCCGGGGTAGTGCGCCAGCGCGACCAGCGTGAAACTCACGGCGTGCAGCGTGTGGCCGGAGGGGAAGCTGAACTCGTCCAGCGGCGCCACCCAGGCGCGGACCGCTGGGTCGCGATGGCAGGGGCGCGCACGGCGGAAGAAGCCCTTCATGCGTCGATAGAGGATGGCGGCGATGCCGCCGACCACGGCCATGTGCGCCGCGGCGTGCAGGCCATCCTGCCCGCCGAAGACGGCCAGCACGGCCATCATCGCGTACCAGAAGACCCCGTCGCCCAAGCGGCTGACGGCCTTGAAGTAGAGGCGAACGGTGCGGTAGGCGCACCAGCCGTTCAACTGCAGGCACCAGTGGTGTTCGCGTTGGACCAGGGTGGCGCGCGTCATCATCAGGCAGCCCTCTCGAGTGGGGTGGCGAGTTGGGTGAGCAGGTCGGCGAAGTCGCGGGACACGCGTTCCGGAGACAGGCCTTCGACCGACTCGCGCGCCGCCACGCCCATGGTCGGCCGCCGCGGCGATAGCGCCGTCTCGAGGAAGTGCTCGAGGAAGGCCGACTCGTTGCCGAAGGGCAGTGCGGCTCCGTGAATGCCGTCCCGAAGATGTTCGCGCGCCGCACCGTAGTTGAAGGCCACGGTGGGCAGCCCCGATGCCATGGCCTCGAGCGTCACGTTGCCGAAGGTCTCGGAAAGGCTGGGGAAGCAGAACAGATCGCCCGAGGCGAAGTGCGTGGCCAGCGCATCACCGCGCAAGGTGCCGGCGAAGATCACCTCGGGGTACTCGGCGGCGAGCGCCGCGCGCGCCGGACCATCGCCGACCAGCACGAGCTTCGTCGTCGCCCTCTCGGCCTTGAGCGCCTCGTAGCAGCGCAAGAGCAGGGGCAGGTTCTTTTCCGGCGCGAGGCGGCCGACGTGCACGATGGCGAGGTCTTCCGGGCCGACGCCCCAGGTGTCCCGGAGCGCCTCGGAGCGGAACGACGGGTGGAAACGCACCGTGTCCACGGCTCGCCCGAGGCGCCGCACGCGGCGGAATCCTTGCGCTCCGAGCTGCTCCATCAGTTCGCCGGTCGGCACCAGCGTGGCGTCCGCCCGGTTGTGGAAGCGGCGGAGCCAAGCGAACACCCAGGGTGAGAGGAAGCCCGCGCCATAGCGCCCGACGTAATCGTCGAAACGCGTGTGGAAGCCCGTGGCGACGGGGATGCCCAGCCGCTTGGCGGCGCGCAGCGCCGACCAGCCCAGCGGCCCCTCGGTGGCGATGTAAATCGCGTCCGGCCGTTGGCGCATCCATCGCGCCGTGAGTTTGCGTCCCGACGGGAGGCCGAAGCGCATGCCGGGATAGCGCGGGATCGGTGCGCCGTCCACGCGGAGCAGTTCCGGCGATTCATCGTTCAGTTCACCAGGGCGCGCAGGGCGCACGAGGCCCACCTCGTGCCCGAGTGCCTTCAGCCCGTCATGCAGGGACTGCACGGTGAGGGCCACGCCGTTGATCTCCGGCGGGTAGGTCTCGGTGACGAGCTCGAAGCGGCGGGCGAGGGCGGCGGTCGTGTCCATGCCGCGAGCCTGAAGGCGATGCGCGGCAGGGCGGTGACATCGGGATGACGCTGCGATGAATCGGTGCGCGAGCGGCGATGTCATGTGGCATCCACGATCGCGTCACGTTCCGGGTCCAAGGTGCGCGCCCATTCCTCCCATCGGAGGTTGGCCCCCAAATGGAGTTCCGGATGTCGTCGATCACCCCCTGCCGTCGCCCTCGCCACCTGCTTGCCCTCGCGGTCGCCGCCGCGCTTGCCCCGCTGGCCGCTTCCGCCAATCCCGAGGTGCGCGATGACGCCGCCGTGCTCGACGCCGTCAACGTCGTTGGTACCGGCGAAACCCGCCAGGTGCAGGCGCTGGGCCGCGAGGAAATCGCCCGCCAGCCGGCCGGCAGCAGCGCGCTCAAGCTGCTCGGCAAGCTTCCCGGTGTGCACTTCACCTCGGCCGATCCGTGGGGCAACTACGAGTGGTCGACGCGTTTGAACATCCGCGGCTTCAACCAGAACCAGCTGGGTTTCACGCTGGATGGCATCCCGCTCGGCGACATGAGCTACGGCAACCACAACGGCCTGCACATCAGCCGCGCGCTGATCGCCGAAAACCTCGGCTTCGCCGAAGTCTCGCAGGGCAGCGGCGCGCTCGACACCGCGTCGTCGTCCAACCTCGGCGGCACGGTGCGCTTTGCCTCGCGCGGTCCGCAGGCCGAGCGTGGCGCCACCCTCGCGCAGACCGTCGGCAGCGACGACACGCTGCGCACCTTCGCGCGCTACGACACCGGTGACCTCGACGGCTTCTCGGCCTTCCTCTCGGGCGCCAAGCACGATGCCGAGAAGTGGAAGGGCTACGG
>JAIXTZ010000362.1 GCA_027483745.1 Lysobacteraceae bacterium | reverse complement strand
TGCAGAACACGCCGGTGGCCATGCTGCTGCTCGATGCCCAACAGCACGTGGTGTTCGCCAACGTGGCGGCGCGCAAGCTGCTGGGGGAAGGCCGCCGCCTCGATGGCCACGCGCTGCACGGCCTGCTCGGCGCGCGCGACGATGCCCTGTCGGAAGCCTTGCGCCACGGCGCAGCCGGCGTGTTCAGCACCGGTGACGGCGAGGACGACGACGTCTACCACCTCGCCACGTCCGCCTTCCGGCTCAACGGCCGCGCCCACACCCTGCTGCTCGTCCGCCAGATCACCACCGAGCTGCGCCGGCAGGAAGTGCAGACCTGGAAGAAGGTCATCCGGGTGATCAGCCACGAGCTCAACAACTCGCTGGCCCCGATGGCCTCGCTGGCGCACAGCGGCGCGGAGCTCGCACGGCGCGGCCAGATCGAGAAGCTGCCCACGGTCTTCGCCACCATCGAGGAGCGCGCGCGCCATCTCGACGGCTTCCTGCGCGACTACGCGCGCTTCGCCAAGCTGCCGCAGCCGCGCATCGAAGCGCATGATCCGATCGCCCTCGTCGAGCGCATGAGGAGCCAGATCCCCTTCGAGGTCGACGGCGACATCCCGCAGGAACCGCTGCGCGCCGACGGCGCCCAGCTCGAGCAGGCGCTGTTGAACCTGCTGAAGAACGCGCACGAGGCCAGCCCGCCGGCAGCCGAGATCGGCATGCGGCTGCGCCACGTCAACGGCGACTGGCGGATCGATGTGCTCGACCGCGGCACCGGCATGAGCGAAGCGGTGATGGCGAACGCGCTGGTGCCGTTCTACTCGACCAAGCGCAGCGGCACCGGCCTGGGCCTCGCGCTGGTGCGCGAGATCGTCGAGGCGCACGGGGGGCGCATCGGCCTCGCCAACCGCGAGGGCGGCGGTCTGTGCGTCAGCCTCGTCCTGCCCGGCTGAGGCCGCCTAGGGCCGCGCCCATCGGCGGACAAGGTTCTGATAGACATAGACGAGGCGATCGATGTCGGGGTCGTCCGCGGCCCGCCCACTGGACAGCGCCTGCACGCTGGTGTCGAGGTCGAACAGCAGCGCGCGCGCCGCGGCGTCCGCAACCGCACTCTGGATCCATGTGATGGCGCAAATCCGCTCCCCGCGGGTCACCGGCGTCACCTGGTGGAGGCTCGATGACGGATAGAGCACGAGGTCACCGGCCGCGAGCTTCACCGACTGGGCGGCGAACTCACCCTCGATCTGCAGCTCGCCGCCGTCGTATTCCTCGGGCGACGACAGGAACAGCGTCGCGGAAAGATCGGTGCGCAGGCTCGTCGCGCTTCCCGGGAAAGCCATCAGCGCGGCGTCGCTGTGGATGCCGTAGTGGCCGCCGTCGCGGTAGCAGTTGAAGATCGGCGGGACGATGCGCTCGGCGAGGGACGCCGAGACGAAGCGCGGCAGTCGGCCGAGGCGCGCGAGGAGGGCGTTGCCCAGGTCGCGCCCGACCGGATCCTCGCGATCGACCTGCAGGTTCTGCTTCACCGCGAGGGCACGACGGCCGGCGGTCGCACGGCCGTCCACCCATCGCGCCTCGCGCAGTCGCGAGCGGATGTGCTGCACCTCATCGGCGCCCAGCACGCCTTCGATGACGATCATCATGGGGTTTCTCCAGGGGCGAAGTCGCACACCGCGTCGTGCGTGATGTCGTCGAGGGTGGGGCAGCCGGCCAGCGCCATGGTCACCTCGAGATCCTCACGCATCAGCTTCAGGACATGGGCCACGCCGAGCGCGCCGGCCACGGCAAGGGCGTGGGCATAAGGGCGGCCGACCATCACTGCATCGGCGCCGAGCGCCACGGCCTTGAAGGCATCGACGCCGGAGCGCAGGCCACCATCCACCAGCACCGGCACCCCGGCGCCCACGGCCGCGCGGATCGCCGGCAACACCCGAAGCGTCGCGGGCGCGGCCTCCAGGGCCCGCCCGCCATGGTTCGAGACGATCAGGCCATCGCAGCCGAGGGCCAGCAAGCGCCGCGCGTCGTCGGGGTGGGTCAGGCCCTTGGCGACGATCGGCAGTGGCGTGATCGAACGCAGCCACTCGACATCCGCGGCGCGCGGAGCGAAGCGCATCATGCCGCGCAGGATCGCGCTCTCGCCGTCGGGCACGTGCACCGGAACCGCCGGAGCGAAGCCGACGAGGTTCACGGCCGACACGTCGCGTGGCAGGCGGAAACCGGACTTCAGCGCGCCGTGGCTGGCTGGCTTGATCGGCACATCGAGCGTCAGCACGAGGGCGTCGCAACCCGCCTCCTCGGCCGCACGCACCAGGGCGAGGCTCTGCTCGCGCTCAGGCTGCAGGTAGAGCTGGAACCAGGTGGGACCGGAAGCCGCCGCGGCGATGTCGCCGATGCGGCGTGACGCGAAGCTGCTGATCACGAAGGGCGTTTCGAGCGCACCGCGCGCAGCTTCGATTTCGCCCTGCGGATGCAGCAGGGCCTGGTAACCGATGGGGGCCAGCAGCAGCGGGTGCGCGAGCGGACGCCCGAACAGGCGCGTCCGCGTGTGGCCTTGCGTGCAATCCACCAGGACACGGGGATGGACCGTGCAGGCCTCGAACGCCGATCGATTCGCCTGCAGCGCCTGCAGGCCGCCGGTACCGCCTTCGAGCCACGCCCACGTCGCCGGCTCCATGAACTCCGGTGCCAGCCGGGCGTAGTCGCTGACGGCGACCACGTCGGCGGGCAGTGCGCGCAGCTTCGGCCGAAGGCGGTTCGACATTCGACGCGGCGCCTCAGAACTTCCCGGTCAGCGTCAGTCGCAGGCTGCGGCCGTCGCCGAGGTAGGCGAAACCGCCGGAGCGGTAGGCCGCCAGGTAGTAGCGCTTGTCGCCGAGGTTCAGCGCGTTCAGGCGCAAGTCGAGATGTTCGCTGATGTCGAACTCGGCGAAGGCGCCGAACACCGTATACGAGGGCACCCGGATATTGGGCTTCCCGAAGTGCGGGCCCGGGACGCCGGCGGTGATCGTCGTGTTGATCGCCGCCGCGCCGTCGGGCTGGCCCGCGAACATCTCGCTCTGGTAGGTCGCGTTGCCGCCGATGCTGAAGCGCTCGGTCCACTGGTAGCGCAACTGCGCGTCGAAGGAGCGATCGGCGAAGTTCGACAAGGGCTGGCCGATGTTGGTCGCGCCTGCCGCGATGGCGGCGGCGCTCAGGCTGCTGTTGCTGGACTCCAGGACCTCGGAGTCCATCACCGTCGCCGACACCTGGCCGCTGAGGCGATCAGTCACGTTGCCGGACATGCCGAGCTCGAGACCGCGCACGCGGTGCTTGCCGCCATTGAGCTGGCCGCCGTTGGCGACGTAGCTGTTCACCCCACCCTCGAACAGGTCGCTCTTGGTGGTCTCGAACAGCGCCGCCGTGACCAGCAGCTGGTCGTCGAACCACGTCCACTTGGTGCCCAGCTCGAGGTTGCGCGAGCGCTCGGGATCACCCTGGTACACCACCTCGCCCGTACCCGGGTCGGTGACGGTGCACAGGCCGCCGTAGCCGCAGTTGGTGCCCACGTCGGACTCGCCGCCATTGATGTCGGCACCGGTCGACCAAGCGAGGTAGACGATGCCGCGCTCCGCCGGCTTGAAGCTCAGGCTGGCGTTGTAGCCCCAGACGGTATCGCTGGTGGCGTAATCGGCGGTCACCGCACCCGTCGTGCCGTTGAAGGTCTGCAGGCGGAAGTCGTAGTCATCGAAGCGCAGTCCGCCGGCCACGGTCCAGCGCTCGTTGATCTCGACCGAGTCCATCAGGTAGCCCGCCAGGGTCTCCACGGCCCAGGTCGTCGTCGGGATCGGGTTCCGCGTGATGCCGGTGCGTCCGACCACGCGATCGAAGCCCGGCAGCAGGCTCCCGGCGCCATCGGTCACGCACCACGCGTTGCGCACCGTACCGGCGCCATTGACGCAGTTGAACGGGCCGGCGGCGGTGAACCCATAGCCGCCGGTGCTACCCGCGCCGTGGCGCCCGTCCACGTCGTAGTCGGTGTACTCGAGCCCAGCGACGAGCGCGTGGCGGAGGCCGCCGGTATCGAACGCACCCACCAGGTTGAGGCGGTTGGCCACGTAATCGATGTCCTGCCAGCCGGTGCGCGTGTTGCTGATGCGGTAGTCGATGGCGTTGGGCGCCACGGGGTCATTGGCGCCACGGTTGAACCGCGTCGCCTGCGTGGCGAGGTAGCCGCCTTCCGTGCGGCCGCGGCGCAGCGTGTTCTCCAGCCGGAAGTCCTCGTTGAGCTCGACGCCGAGGCGCATCGTCAGGATGTCCACGTCACCGTCCTGGAAATCCTCATCCTGCGCGTAGACGGGGATGTCGGTGAACGGCTGGCCACCGGCGTCGAGGCCGGCGATGGCTTGGCCGAGGTCGGCGCGGTCGCGGCCGCTCACGTGGTAATAGTCGGCGAGGACGCTGACGCGCTCGCTCACATCGAAGTGCGCCGCCACCGCCGCGCCGCGGCGCTCGCGCATCGCCGGCTCGCGGTCCGGGACGTCCTCGCTGGTGTAGAGGACGTTGGTGCGGACGGCGAATCGATCGCCAAGGACGAAGTTGCTGTCCAGCGTCGTGCGGACGTGCTCGTCGGTGCCCACCGACAGGTCCACGTTGTGGAAGTCGTACTCGGTGCTCGCCTGCTTGCTGATGGCGTTCACCGCGCCGCCCGAGGCGCCGCGACCGGCAAAGGTGGCGCTGGGGCCCTTGGTGATCTCGATCTGCTCGACGGCGAAGCTCTCACGCGCCTGCAGGCCCGGGTCGCGGAGGCCGTCGACGAAGACATCGCTGCGCGCCTCCTGGCCGCGGATGATGTAGCGGTCGCCGAACTGGTTGCCGCCCTCGCCCGTGCCGATGGTGATGCCGGGCTGGGCATCGAGGATGGCGCGGAAGTCGGTGCGGCCGGATTCCTCCAGCTGGGTTTCCGTCACCACCGTCAGCGTTGCCGGCGTCTCGGCCAAAGGCAGGACGCGACGCGAATCGCCGGAGACGCGCGCTTTGTAGGGCGCGCCCTCGCTGGTGTACGGGTTGACGTCGGCCGCGCGCCCTTCGATGCGCAAGGTGTCGAGCTCGATCTCGTCCTCGCTCGTCGCCTCGGCCGGCGACTGCGCGTGGGCGAGGCTCAGGGTCGCGGCGGACAGCCCGATGGCCAACAGGGTGCGGCTGCCAAGACGCAGCGAGTGGGGGCGGCGGAGCGCCGGCGAATTCGGGTTCATCGTCATGTCCTTCGTCATTCGGTGGTGAGGGCGTAGTCGATCGGCAGCGATAGCGTCAGCTCGTCACGGTCGATGGATCGGGGGATTCGCGGCAGCGGCGAGACGCGATGCAGCAGGTCGAGCGTCGCGGCGTCGAGAAGCGGATGGCCACTGCCGCGCTTGATGTCGGCGGACAGCACGCGGCCGTCGCGGCCGATGCGGAAGCGCACCACCACGACGCCCTGCTGGCGCGCCTGCTTGGCTTCGGCGGGATAGGTCTTCCGGCGATTGAGGTGGGCGCTGAGCCGGGCAAAGTAGTCGAGCTCGCGACGCGTGGGCGGTGCGCCGCGCGGCGCAGGCGAAGCGTCCTCCCCCGGCTCGGCCGGCACCGGCACGGGCGTCGGTGCGCTTTCCGAGCCGACCTCCTCCGGCAGCGCAAGCGATCGTGCAGGGGCGGGCGCCGATGGCTCGGTCGGCCGCGGCTCATCGCTCGGCATCGGCCATCGCGGTGTCGGCGGCAACGGCGGCGGCGGTAGCGATGCGGATGGCGGCGCGACGAGCCTGCGCGGCGGCGGCGGCGGCGGTGCGACGGGAGGCACAGGTTCGTCGGCCGTCGCCGGCAACGTCGGTGGCGATGCCTCGGGCGCGAGCAGGTCGATGGCCAGCGCGAGGGCCTCCGGCTTGGGCAGCGGGGGCGGCGGGGCTCGATGCAGCACGATCGCCAGTGCAATGGCGTGCATCGCGAGCGCCACGCCGGCACCAGCGAGCCAAGGCTGCATCGCAGAAGTCGACGCAGTGGCCATCAGTGCGGGGTGGGGCCTTCGACACCCACGAGAGCGATGCGCAGGAAGCCGGCGTCGCGAATACGGTCCATCGCTGCCATCAGCCGCTCGTAGCGGAGGCGACGGTCGGCCTGGAGGTGGATGCGCGCGTTTCGATCGCCCGCTGCGGCCGCAAGCAAAGCGTCGCCGAGCGCCTCGGCCGCGACATCGCGGCCGTCCAGTTTCAGGCCGCCGTCCACCGGCAGGGTGATCACGATCGGACGCTCCGGCGATGGCGAGGCGGCCGCCGACGACGCCGGCAGATCGACCTTGACCTCCACGGTCGAAAGCGGCGCGGCGATCATGAAGACGACGAGCAGCACCAGCATCACGTCGATGAACGGCGTGACGTTCATCTCGTGCGCGATCGCCAGGTCCTCGCGGTCGGAGGCAAGCTTGAGTGCCATGCGCGTTCCTCAGCCGCGGATCAGCCCGCGACTCACGTCGCGCGACACCAGACGCAGGAGCGCGGCGGACGCGTCCGCGACCATCGACCGATGCGCGGCGATGCGTCGCGCGAAATGGTTGTAGATCACCACCGCCGGAATCGCCGCCACGAGACCGAGCGCCGTGGCGAGGAGGGCCTCGGCGATGCCGGGCGCCACCACCGCGAGATTGGTCGTCTGCTTCTCGGCGATGCCGACGAAGCTGTTCATGATCCCCCACACGGTGCCGAACAGGCCGACGAAGGGCGCCGTCGCACCGATCGTGCCGATCAGGGTCACGCTCTGCGTCATCCGCCGGGCCATCGCCGCCTCATGGCGATCGAGTCGCGACACGAGGCGCTCCTTCAACCCGTCGCGATCGTTCAGGGCATCGCGCGAAAGGTCGATTTCCGCGCGCGCCTCGCCCACCAGGGGCAGCGCGCGGAACTCGGGTGCCAACGCCTCGAGCGTCGGGGCGGACGCGAGGGCGTTCGCAAGGGCCAGCACCTGGCGGCCCAGGCGTCGCAGCTCGATTTCCTTGGCGATCAGCGCAGTCCAGGTGACCACCGAGGCCAGCAGCAGGCCCAGCATCACCGCCTGCACCACCCAGTCCGCCCCGAGAAACATGCCCAGCGGCGAAAGGTCCTTGACCATGTTCGATGCACCCGTCACGTCGGCCCGACCGTCGGACCTGAAGGGCTGCAACGATAATGATTCTTATCTAGGGATGCAAACTATTCGCATTTATCACGTTGATGCCCCCGCGGAGGCGCTGCCTTGTGGGTCGGGGCACCTCTCAACCCTTCTTAACCGGCCGCTGCCACGCCGCGACGCTCACCTGCTTGCCGCGCGCCACAGTGAGCTGCCCGTCCGGGGCGTCCTTGGTCACCACCGAACCCGCCCCGATCGTCGCCATCGCGCCGATCACCACCGGCGCCACCAGCGAGCTGTTGCTGCCGATGAAGGCACCGTCGCCGATGGTGGTGGTCCACTTGTTCACGCCATCGTAGTTGCACGTGATGGTGCCGGCGCCCACGTTCACCTGGGCGCCGATCACCGCGTCGCCGAGATAGGTGAGGTGGTTGGCCTTGCTGCCCCTGCCGAGCACGGTCTTCTTCGTCTCGACGAAGTTGCCGATGTGCACGCCTTCGGCGAGCTGCGTGCCGGGGCGCAGGCGCGCGAAAGGGCCGATGGTGCAGTTCGCCTGCGTGATCGCGCCCTCAAGGTCGCTGTGCGCTGCGACGACGGTGCCGGCACCGAGCGTCACATCCTTCAAGCGGCAGAACGGGCCGACGACGACGCCGTCGCCGAGCTCGACGCGGCCTTCGAGGATCACGTCGACATCGATGCGCACGCCCTGCCCGACCACGACCGTGCCGCGCTGGTCGAAACGCGACGGGTCGGCGAACTGCACGCCCGCCTCGGCCAGCGTCTTTGCGCAGCGACGCTGGTAGGCGCGCTCGAGTTGCGCGAGCTGCCACGGGTCGTTGGCACCTTCCACTTCGCCGGCATCAGCGACGCGGACAACCGTGGCGGCACGCCCTTCTGCTGCCGCCATCGCGAACACATCGGTCAAGTAGTACTCGCGCTGCGCGTTCTCGTTGCGCAGGTTCGCGAGCCAGCGCTTCAGCGCGCCCCCCTCGGCGGCGATCAGACCGGTGTTGATCGTGCGCACCGCGCGCTGCTCCGGCGTCGCGTCCTTCTGTTCGACGATGGCCTGCACGCGGCCTTGCGCGTCGACGATCACGCGGCCATAGCCGGTCGGATCGGCGAGCTCGGCCACCAGCACCGCCAGCGCGCCCTCGGCGGCCACCAGCGGGCGCAAGGATTCGGCGCGCACCAAGGGAACGTCGCCGTAGAGCACCAGTACGCGCGCGTCATCCGGCAACCCGGGAACGGCCTGCTGCACGGCATGCCCGGTGCCGAGACGCTCCGCCTGCTCCACCCAGACGAGGTCCGCGTCTGCCTTGAACGCGTTGCGCACTGCCTCGCCGCCATGGCCGTAGACGACATGGATGCGCTCCGCGCCCAGGGCCCGCGCCGTATCGATCACATGGCCGAGCATCGGTCGCATCGCGATCGGCTGCAGCACCTTGGGCAGCGGCGACTTCATGCGCTTGCCCTCGCCAGCAGCAAGGATGACGACGTGGAGGTGGGCGTGGGCCTTGCTTGCTGCGACGGGCGTGGTCATGGGACACCGGATCGAAGGGACTTGGCATTCTAGGCCGCGGGCAAGGCCCGGCGGCTAAGATGGCGAGCAATGGAAAACGCTTGACCGTCATGGATCGACACGACGACAGCAAAACAGCAACAGGCACGTGGCGTCTTGGCGTTGCCCTGCTTGCCATCGGCGGCTCGGCCACCGGCCTTGGCCTGGTCATGCACGACGTGTGGCGGGCATTCCCGGCCGAGCGCCTACTGCTGTCGTTCGTCCTCGCGGGTGCCGTGGCGCTCGCAAGCTGGCCTCTGCGGCGTTGGGCGCATTGGCAGGCGGCGACGGCCTTCGCGGCAATCTGGGTCGCCCTGTTGACGCTGTACGTCGGCCCGCTGCCCGTCCTCGCGACCGCGCTTCTTGGTGCGGCCGCGTGGAGCATCGGGGATGGGCTCCTGCCGCGGGACACGCCGTCGCGCGCGCCCATCGCCGTGGTCCTGGGGCTTCTCCTGATCGGCATGGCGGCCGGATGGTTCGTCTCGCTTCCGGTGCACTTTCGTTGGACATGGCTTCCCCTGCTGGGACTGCCCGTCCTGGCTCGGCGACGCGCGCTTGGCAAAGCGCTGGTCGGCATGTCGCGCGACTGGGATGGAGCCGTCGGCGCGGCGCCACGAGCCGCCGGTGCCGCGGTCATGCTGCTCGGCCTGGCATCCGTGGCCTGCTGGGTTCCTGCCATGCAGGCGGACGACCTCGCCTACCACCTGGCGCTCCCCAGCATGATGTTGACGCAGGGTGCCTACAGCCCTGATGCCGATGTCCAGAAATGGGCCTTTGCGCCTTGGGCCGGCGATGTGCTGCACGGCATTGCCTTTGTGCTTTCGGGACGAGAGACGTTCGGCGCCCTGAATGCACTCTGGATTGTCCTGTGTGGCGCGTTGATCGGCGGCCCCCTCGGCACCGTGATGGGCGCGAGCGCCCTGGAACGCTGGACGGCGGTCGCGTTGTTCGCCGCATTCCCCCCATTGGTCTGGATGGCAGCGGGCTTGCAGACCGAATTGCCAGCGACCGCGGTATTACTCGCCTTCGCGTCGTTGGCCTTGGCGCCAACGACGCCCGGAATGCTGCAGCGCGCCTGGCTTCCCGGTAGCATGCTGTTCGCCGGCTTCTTCGCCCTTAAGCTCGTGCATGGTCTGGCCGCGCTGCCGATGCTGGCTTTTGCCCTGTGGCGCTATCGGAATGCCAGGTGGCCTCGCATCGCTCTTCCTGCAGCGGCGGTGGCGATGCTGGGCACCTCAAGCTACGTGCAGTCCTGGGTTGCCACCGGAAACCCGGTGCTTCCCCTGCTGAACGACGTCTTCGCCTCTCCCTATGCCCCGCTCGCACCGTATTCGGACGGGCGCTGGCTCACGGGCCTCGGCCCTGACCTCGTCTGGCGCCTGACCTTCGAGACCGCCACCTTCGTCGAAGGGTGGAACGGCGGCCTGGGCTTCGGACTGGTCGCACTTGGCGCGCTTTGGGCCTACCGCACAACACGAGGGCCCGGCGCGGCCGCGATCATCGCTGCGTCGTTCGTCTTCGTGTTGCCGATGATTCCGATGCAGTACGCACGATACGCATGGCCGGGGGTTGTGCTGCTCATGACCCTGCTGGTCTACGGGTCGGAGCGCACCATGGGGCGACGGCCGTTCGTCGCGCTTTTCCTCGCGCTGTGCCTGCTGAATCTCGGTTACCAGGCCAACTCGAGCTGGATCCATCATTCCGCCGCGGTCAAGCGGACGATCCGCAGCGTCGGTGACCCCGACGCCGTGTTGCCGTACTACGTCCCCGAACGCCTCTTGCTGCGTCGTATCGGCCATCAGCCCGGGGATCGGGTGCTCGCTTCGGACCCTCTTCGCAACGTGATTGGCGAACTCGGGGCACGCGGTCGAACGGTGTCACCACATGATCCTTCGTTGGCCGCCGAGTCCAGCGCCGCGAATGCGGACCCTTCCGGGGAACGTTGGGCGGCGCTGCTGCAAAAGGAAGGCATCCGTTGGGTGCTCGTATCGCGGGCGACGGCGCCAACGGCGCTCCGCGCCGGCCTTCGCAAGACCGAGGCGACGCTGACCGATGAACTCAACAGCCAGGAACTCTGGCGCCTACCCGACTGAATCCCGCCAACGAAAAACGCCGGCCTCGGGGCCGGCGTTCTCGGTTCTGGGGGTTCGCGCTAGTGGCGCGAAAGACTCAGTGCTTCAGGTTCTTGCGGAGACGCTCCAGCGCCTGCAGCTGCGCCATGGCCTGGGCCAGCTTGGCCTGCGCCTCGGCGACTTCCATCGCCTCCGCGCGGTTGGCCAGGATGCGCTCGGCCTCTTCCTTCGCCTTGATCGCCGCAGCCTCGTCGAGGTCGTGGGCGCGGACGACGGTGTCGGCCAGCACGGTCACCACCTGCGGCTGCACCTCGAGCATGCCGCCCGAGACGTAGAAGTCGAGCTTCTCGCCGTTGGGCTGGGTCACGATCACCTTGCCCGGACGCAGGCGCGTGATCAGCGGTGCGTGGCGCGGCGCGATGCCGATCTCACCGAGCTCGGCGGTCGCGACGACCAGCGTCGCATCGCCGTGGAAGATTTCCTTCTCGGCGCTGACGATGTCGCAGCGGATGGTCGTGGTCATGTCGGGTTATCCGTGGATCAGGCCGCGGCCAACTTCTTGGCCTTCTCGAAGGCCTCGTCGATGCCGCCGACCATGTAGAACGCCTGCTCCGGCAGGTCGTCGCACTGGCCGTCGACGATCATCTTGAAGCCGCGGATCGTCTCCTTCAGCGTCACGTACTTGCCCGGCGAGCCGGTGAAGACTTCGGCGACGTGGAACGGCTGCGAGAAGAAGCGCTCGGCCTTGCGGGCGCGCGACACCACCTGCTTGTCCTCTTCGGAGAGCTCGTCCATGCCGAGGATCGCGATGATGTCCTTCAGCTCCTTGTACTTCTGGAGCGTCGCCTGGACCTTGCGGGCCGTGTCGTAGTGCTCGTTGCCGATCACGTTCGGATCGAGCTGGCGCGACGTCGAATCCAGCGGGTCGACCGCCGGGTAGATGCCGAGCGAAGCGATCTGGCGCGACAGCACGACCGTGGCGTCGAGGTGGGCGAAGGTGGTCGCCGGCGACGGGTCGGTCAGGTCGTCCGCGGGGACGTACACGGCCTGGATCGAGGTGATCGAACCAGTGCGCGTCGAGGTGATGCGCTCCTGCAGCACGCCCATTTCCTCGGCCAGCGTCGGCTGGTAACCCACGGCAGACGGCATGCGGCCCAGCAGCGCCGACACTTCGGTACCCGCCAGCGTGTAGCGGTAGATGTTGTCGACGAAGAACAGCACGTCGCGACCCTTGCCCGAGGCGTCCTTCTCGTCGCGGAAGTACTCGGCCATGGTCAGGCCGGTCAGCGCGACGCGCAGGCGGTTGCCCGGCGGCTCGTTCATCTGGCCGTACACCATCGCGACCTTG
>JAIXTZ010000280.1 GCA_027483745.1 Lysobacteraceae bacterium | reverse complement strand
CGCGGCCCTTCGTCGCGCTCAACACGGCAGCCATTCCCGCTGAACTGCTGGAGTCCGAGCTCTTCGGCCACGAGGCGGGTGCCTTCACCGGCGCCACCAAGCGGCACATCGGCCGGTTCGAGCAGGCCGACGGCGGCACGCTGTTCCTCGACGAGATCGGCGACATGCCCGCGGGCCTGCAGACGCGCCTGCTGCGCGTGCTGGCCGAAGGCGAATTCTTCCGCGTCGGTGGGCGCGAGCTGATCCGCGTGGACGTTCGCGTGATCGCCGCCACCCACCAGGATCTCGCCGCGCGCGTGCGCGAAGGGCGCTTCCGCGAAGACCTGCTGCACCGCCTCGACGTGCTGCGCCTAAGCCTGCCGCCGCTGCGCGAGCGTCGCGAGGACATCCCGCTGCTGGCCGCGCGCTTCATCAACGAAGCCGCACAGGCGATGGGCCTGGGCACGCGTCGGCTGGCCACCGCGGCGGTCGAACGCCTGCAGCAGCATGCGTTTCCCGGCAATGTGCGCGAGCTGCGCAACCTCTGCTTCCGCCTCGTGGCCCTTGCTGCCGGTGAGCGCATCCCGGCGGCGGCGATCGACGCGGCGCTGCGCGATGCCGGGGTGGTGAGCGCGGGTTCCGGCGAGCCCGACGGCGCCTGGCGCCACGCCCTCGAAGCCGCGGTGCAGGCGCGCCTTGCCGCCGGGCAGCAGGGCTTCGCCGAGGCCCTGCGCGAGGCCTTCGACGAGACCCTGCTCTCGACAGCGCTCGCCCATCATCGCGGCCACCGCCAGCGTGCCGCCGAACAACTCGGCATCGGCCGCAACACCGTCGCCCGCAAGCTCGGCCCGGGGCGGCGCGGGCGCAAGCCGGGCTAGCGCGCCGCGTCCGGCGCGGCGATCTGCTCGCGCAGCTCGAGCAGCACCACGTCGGCGCTGTCGATGCGCACCACGCCGAAGCGCGGGTACTCCAGCTCGAGGATGGCGTACACGGTGCCGCCGATGACGAGCACGAAGACCGCCGCATGCAGCGGGCTGCGGCCGCCGACGAGGCCGCGCGCGTGGCCGGCGAGCAGCGCCGAGAGCACGGCCGTGAGCACCAGCGCGATGAAGACCACCGGATGCGGATGCATCATCCGCTCCATGCGCCGCGTGGTGGTGATGTCGATCATCTCGTTGATCGGCCCCAGCACCACGGCGGCCAACGTGGGCTGGCCGCTCGCCTGGACGGCGGCCACGGCCTCCGCCCAGAGTTCGGACTGAAGGGCCTGCGTCGGCGTTTCCGCGCCGAACAGGCTCGGATCGTCGTCGCCACGCCGCGTGGCCTCGATTCGCTCGTCGACGTAGGCGCGGAAGGTGGCGCGCAGGCGCTCGCGCTCGGGCCCGGCCAGCAGGTCCAGTCGCAGCCACGCGGTCCCGATGGCGTTCGTCTCCTCGGCGATCAGCGCACGGCGCTCGTTGAAGCGGTCGGCGGCGCCCGAGAAGGTGAACGCGATCAGCAGGCCCAGCAGCGCGAACACCGCGCCTTCGATCACGCCGAGCCCCCCGTCGGCTCCTGCGCCGTCTTGCACGCGCGCCTTCCGGCCAAGGCGGAAGCCCAGCTCCATGAAGCCGGCCAACAGCGCCGCGAGCGTTGCCACCGCCGCGGCGGACATCGCGATCCATTCCATCCGACACTCCCCCAGGGTCGAGCCCATAGTATGTCGGGCCCCGCCGCCATTTCCCGAGGCCACCGATGACGCTGATCCGTCCCGCCACCGCCGCCGACCTCGAGACCCTTGCCCGCTGGGCCGAGGCGATGGCGCTGGAAACCGAAGGCAAGGCGCTCGATGCCGGCACGATCCGCGCCGGCATCGCGGCGGGCCTCGCCGATCCGCACAAGGCGCGATACCTCGTCGCCGAGCACGACGGGCGCGCGGTCGGTACGCTGATGCTCACCACCGAATGGAGCGATTGGCGCAACGGCTGGTGGTGGTGGATCCAGAGCGTGTACGTCGCCGAGGACGCCCGTCGCCTCGGCGTCTTCCGCGCCCTCTATGCGCACGTGGAGCGCGAGGCGCGCGCCATGCCGGGCGTGTGCGGCCTGCGCCTGTACGTCGAGAACGACAATGCGCGCGCGCAGGCCACGTATGCCGCGCTCGGCATGGCCGATGCGCATTACCGCGTGTACGAAGCCGAGTTCCCGCGCGTCCGCCCCTGAGCGCGTGGCGCTCGTCCTGGCGCGTCAAGGGCTGTCGTGCCGTCCGGGGCTGTGAAGCAGCGCACGTCCCGAGTCCCCGCTTGCCCTCACGCTCCACGCACTTGCCATTCGTCGCTCCGAAGGCCGATGCGCGCCCCGCCGAGTGCCACCCACCATCGCATCGAGGCCGGACTGCTCCGTCACATGCAGGAGCAAGGTCTCTCGACCATCGCGGTCAACGCCGCGGCGGTCGCGGGCTTCCACGCCCTCCTCGGGGAGCGCGCACCGACCTGGATGCCCCTGTGGACCACCATCGCGCTGATGATCGCGGCGCTGCGCCTCGTCGCACACGTCGGGATCGCCCATGCCTCGCGCGACGTGGATTCGCAAGGCTTGTCGGCGTGGCGCGGGGTGTACGCCGCCGGGCTCGTTGGCAGTGCGCTGTGCTGGGTCGTGCTGTGCCTTGGCGCCTACGGCGCGCTCTCGCTGCGCGACCAGATGGCGCTGTTGCTCGTGCTTTCGGCGCTTGCCGGCGGTGCGAGCGGCGTGCTCGCGCCGTTGCGCGCCATCGGCGCGGTCTACATCGCGCTGCTGCTCTCCGGGGGCATCGCCGCGCTGCTGTTCGTCCCGCCGGTGCAGCCGGTCATGGCCGCGCTCGGCCTCGCCTTCCTCGTGGTGATGCTCCTCGCCCACGCGCGGAACCACCGCATCCTCGTCGATGGCCTGCGCCTTGCCGTTGAGAACGCCGACCTCGTCGACCGACTCGCCACCCAGAACCATCGGCTCGAATCGCGCATCGCCGAGCGCACCCAGGCGCTCCATGACATGGCCCACCGCGACGCCTTGACCGGACTGGCCAACCGGCGTCGGCTCTCGGCCCACGAGAGCGAGGCGGGGGGCGAAGGTCAGGTCGTGCTCTTCGTCGACCTCGATCATTTCAAGGAGATCAACGACACGCGCGGGCATGCCATCGGCGACGTCGTCCTGCAGGAGGTCGCGCGCCGATTGCGCCTCGCCTTGGGCCCCGATGCCCTGATCGCGCGCTGGGGCGGCGACGAGTTCGTCTGCGTCCTCGCCGGAACGGGAGGGCCGCCGGAGCAAGCGATGCCATCCGCGCAGGCCGTCCTCGCCGGGGTCTCGGCACCGCTGGTCCTCGACGGCGGCGCCGACGTGCTGCCGCTGGCGGCGTCGGTCGGCGTCGCCTGCGCCCCCGCGCACGGCCAGTCGCTCTCGGCCCTCGTCGCGTCGGCCGATCTGGCGGCGATGCAGGCCAAGCGCGAGGGGCGCGGCCGTGCCCTGATCTACACCGCGGAAATGTCGGCGTCCTGGCGCCGCCGCCGCCACATCGAGCAGGCCTTGAGCACGGCCAGCACGGACGGAAGCCTGGCCGTCCACTACCAGCCGATCGTCGATGGCCGCGGGCGGCCGCTCCAGCTCGAGGCCCTGCTGCGTTGGCAAACGGCCGACCTCGGGCCGGTCAGTCCCGTGGAGTTCATTCCCATCGCGGAAGAGACGGGCAGCATCCTGGCGATCGGCGACTGGGTTCTCGAGCGCGCCTGCGACGACGCGCGCCGCTGGCAGTCCACGCACCCGGGACTGGCCGTGGCGGTCAATGTCGCGATGCCGCAGCTGCGGGGCGAAGGGTTCGCTTCCGCCATCGCATCGACGCTGCGGCGTACCGGACTTCCTCCCTCGTTGTTGGTCCTGGAAGTCACGGAGAGCGCCTTCGTCGAGACGCGGGACGAGCGGGTCCTCGAGACCCTGCGCGCCGTCGCTCGGATGGGCGTGCGGATCGAGGTCGACGACTTCGGCACCGGCTACTCCTCGCTCTCCCGGTTGCACCTGTATCCGCTGTCCGCCATCAAGGTGGACCGCCAATTCGTCAGCACGCTGGACGACGCGGCACGCGCCATCGTCGCGGCCGTCCGACTGATCGCCGACCGCTTCGGCCTCAAGGTGATCGCCGAGGGCATCGAGGACGCGGCGCAGGCCGAGGCCCTGATCGCGCTCGGGGCGGATGCATTGCAGGGCTACTGGGTCGGGCGCCCGAGGCCTTGGGCCGACGTGCTTGCGGCGCTGGACGCCAGCCACGCCGCGAGTCGCGGTTCCGGCATCGGCCGCGCGTGCCAGTAGCCCTGCCCGAGCTCGCAACCCAGTCGCTGCATCAGCTCCGCCTGTGCCCCGGTCTCGATGCCCTCGGCCACGGTCGACAGCCCCAGGCGGCCCGCCAGCCCGACGATGCATTCGACGAATGCTTCGTCGGGGCCATCGCTGCGCTCGGACACGAAGCGGCGGTCGATCTTCAGCGCGTCCACGGGCAGGTCGCGCAGCTGTGCCAACGACGAATAGCCGGTGCCGAAGTCGTCGATCGCAACGCGAACCCCGAGGCCGCGGAGATGCTCGAGGCTCCGGCGCAGGCCCCGTGCCTCGTCCATGGCGATCGACTCCGTGATCTCGAGCTCCAGCCGTTCGCCGGCCAAGCCGTGGCGGCGCAGGGTGCGTTCCACCACGCCGACGAAGCCGGGGTCGCGCAGCTGCGGCATGGCGACGTTGACAGCGATCCGCGAGGGCAAGGCGCCGCCCCCGGGCAACCCGGCGAGCATCGCGCAGGCGCGGTCGAGCACGAACTCGCCCATCGGGACGATCAGGCCCGAATACTCCGCCAGCGGGATGAAGACGTTGGGTGGCTGCACCCATCCGCCGCGGCCGTCGGGCCAGCGCAGCAGGGCCTCCACGGCCTGCACCTCGCCATCCGAGAGCCGCACCTGCGGCTGGTACCAGACGTCGAGCCGCCCGTTCTCCAAATCACGGCGCAGCTGGCCGAGCATGTCGAGCCGCTGGCGGGTGTGCTCCGCGAGGTTGGCGCGGTAGAGCAGGGCGCTGTCGACGAGGCTGCGCTTGGCGGCCTTGAGCGCGATGTTGGCGTGGCGCAGGGCGGTCACGCCGTCCGTGCATTCGCCGAGGTCGCACAGCCCTAGCGTGGCGCGCGCCGGCGTCAGGTGATCGCCGTAGGCGAAGGGTTGTTCGAAGGCCGATTGCAGCTCGGCGGCGGCGAGGCGATCGGCATCGCCCACCACCGCGAACACGTCGGCGCCGACGCGGGCCAGCGAGGCATGCCCGCCGAAACGCTCGCGCAGCCGCTGGCCGACCGCGCTCAGCAGCAGGTCGCCGGCCTCCTGCCCGAGCCCGTCGTTGAAGTCGGTGAAATGGTCGATGTCGACGAGCACGAGGCGCAGGTCCTGCCGCCCGGCCACCCCATCGAGCTCGCGCAGCAGGCCGGAGCGGTTCATCAAGCCGGTGAGCGGATCGCGGAAGGCGAGCCGGTGCACCTCCTCGAAGTGCTGCAGGTTGCTGAAACACGCTGAGAGGTTCGAGGCGAAAACCTCGAGCAGCTGGTGGTCGACGTCGTTGAGTCGCGTCGGCGTGGCGACGTAGATCGCCGCCTCGCGCTCGCGCGTCGACAGGTAGAGCACGCTGTAGTCCTCGCCATGCACGTTGTGGCGCTCGCGCAGCGCGCGGGCGATCGCCGCCACGACCGGCTCCGCATGGAGGTCGGACAGCGGTTGCCAGACCGAGGCGGCGAGGGCGCCGGCGGCCCCGACGACGTAGAGCCGATTGTCGGTGGGGTCGAGCGGCGAGCCGCGCTGGGCGCAAACGATGCCGTCGATCGGGCCGCGCAGCAGCGCCCTGGCCTGGGTCAGCACGCCTTCGGCGAAGCTGGCGAGGCCTTGCGGCTGCAGCAGACCCGGCGAGGAGCGCACGATCAGCTCGAGGCCGCGCCGACTCTCGTCGATGGTGCGGATCTGTTCGTGGCTCTTCACCGCCGAGGTGATCGCCGTGATCAGGCGCGTTCGCGAGAGCTCCGCCTTGGTGAAGTAGTCGTTGATGTCGTAGCGCGCGAACACGCTGAGCTCGGGCGCATAGCCGGGCTGGCCGGTGCGCAGCACGATCCGCGTGGCCGCGAGGTCGCAGTCGGTGCGGATGAAGTCGACGAGCTCGAGCCCGGCGTTCTCGGTTTCCATCACCACGTCGAGCAGGATGACGGCCGGAATGGCGAGGGTGGGCAACACGCGTCGCGCCTCGGCGGCGGAGAACAGGTGCACCAGTTCGAGCGGTCTCCCGTGGACGTGCACGTGACGCAGCGCGAAGCGGGTGGCTTCATGCACTTCCTCGTCGTCATCGATCACCACGATGCACCAGCTGGGCATCGCGCTCCCTGCGCCTTCGTCAGCTTCCTTGGCGAAGCTGATCCATTCGTCGTTCATCCGCTCGTCTCCTCTCCCGCGGCCGGCGCGACCACCGGTACGTCCACGATGAAGCATGCCCCCGGGCCGGCGCCCTCCTGCAGCTGGATGCTCCCCCCGAGCCGGCCATGGACGAGGTTGTACACCAGGTAAAGACCGAGGCCGCTGCCTCCCTGCCCCAGCCGGGTGGTGAAGAAGGGATCGAACACGCGATGCCGGAGCGCCGGGGAGATCCCGTGCCCGTCGTCGGCGTAGCGCAGGCGGACCCGGCTGCCGGCCGCCTCGGCCGAGATCCGGATCGTGCCGGCCTGCCCCGGCTCGAAGCCGTGGACGAGGCTGTTCTCGATCAGGTTGGTGAGCACCTGCTCCAATGGCCCGGGATAGCTCTCGAGCATGAGGTCGGCCGGGATGTCGATCTCCACGCGATGCGGCGAACGCTTCAGTCGCGGGCTGAGCGTCGACAGCACGTCTTCGACGAGGGAGGCGAGGGCGAAGGCCCGGCGCCGCACGCTCGCCTGGTCGACGGCCACCTGCTTGAAGTGGCTGATCAGGCCGGCCGCGCGCTGCAGGTTGCGTTCGATCAGCGCGGTG
>JAIXTZ010000190.1 GCA_027483745.1 Lysobacteraceae bacterium | reverse complement strand
GGCTTCGACACGCGCAACCCGCCGCGGGCCATCGGCACCGGCGGGATGTTCGACTACCTGCAGGCGAACCTGCCGGGCTTCCGCTTCCAGCTGACCGACTTCGGCGCCGGCGCGGTGGCCCTGCTGGCCGTGCGTGGCAACCCGACGCGCGTGTTCAACGTGCACATGGACACCGTGCCGGATTCACCGGCGTGGACGGCCAGTCCGCACGTGCTGCGCGTCACCGCCGACCGTGCCATCGGTCTCGGGGCCTGCGACATCAAGGGCGCGGCGGCGGCCATGTTGGCGGCAGCGGCCCGCACCACCGGCGACGCGGCCTTCCTGTTCACCACGGACGAAGAAGCCAACGACGCGCGCTGCATTGCCGGCTTCCTCGCGCAGGGCCACGACTTCACCGAGGCCGTTGTGGCCGAGCCCACGCAGTGCGAGGCCGTGCTCGCGCATCGCGGCATCGCCTCGGTGTTGATGAAGTTCCAAGGCCAGGCCGGACACGCCTCTGCGGCGAACGCGCTGAAGCTCTCGGCCCTGCACCAGGCCATCCATTGGGGCGAGGCCGCATTAGCCTTCGTCGAATCGCAGTCGCATCAGCGCTTCGGCGGCCTGACCGGGCTGCGTTTCAACATCGGCCGTGTCGAGGGCGGCATCAAGGCCAACATGATCGCGCCCAGCGCCGAGGTGCGCTTCGGCTTCCGGCCGCTGCCCTCCATGGACACCGCCCAGCTGCACGCGCACTTCAAGGGCCTCGCTGATCCCGCCGCGCTGGCGCACTACGAGGCGACGTTCTTTGGTCCTTCGCTGCCGGCCGGCGACGTCGCGCAAGCGGAAAGCCGCCGCCTCGCCGCGCGCGACCTCGCCGACGAACTGGGCCTGCCGATCGGCAATGCCGTCGACTTCTGGACCGAAGCCAGCCTGTTCTCGCAGGCCGGCATGACCGCCTTCGTCTTCGGCCCCGGCGACATCGCCCAGGCCCACACTGCCGACGAGTGGGTCGCCCTTGACCAGCTCGCCAGCTACACCGACCACCTGATCCGAATCTTCTCGCGGCCATGACCGATCTCCGCACAACGATTGTCCGCCTGCTCTCCAACATGGCCAGCGCCAAGGAGATCCAGCAGTACCTGAAGCGCTTCAGCTCGGTCGATGCCGCACGCTTCGCTGTCGTGAAGGTGGGCGGGGCCATCCTTCGCGACGACATGGAATCGCTGATTTCCTCCCTGTCCTTTCTGCAGCAGGTGGGCCTGACGCCGGTGGTCATCCACGGCGCCGGCCCGCAGCTGGACGAGGAGATGGCGGCGGCCGGCATCACCAAGCAGACCGTCGACGGCCTGCGCGTCACGCCGCCCGAGGTGCTGGCCGTGGTGCGCCGCGTGCTGGTGCGCGAGAACCTTCGCCTCGTCGATGCGCTGCAGGAAGCCGGCGTCCGCGCGACATCGATCCAGACCGGCGTGTTCGAAGCCGAGATCGTCGACCGCGAGCGTCTCGGCCTTGTCGGCGACGTGAAGCGCGTCGAGCGCGACGGCGTCGAGGCGGCGATCCGGGCGAATTCGATCCCGGTGATCTGCTCGCTGGGCGAGACCAAGGACGGCCAGATCGTCAACATCAACGCCGACTGGGCGGCGAACGAACTGGTGAAGTCGCTGCAGCCCTACAAGATCATCTTCCTCACCGGCACCGGCGGTTTGCTGGACGGGGAGGGCAAGCTGATCGACTCGATCAACCTCAGCACCGACCGCGAACGCCTGATGGCGGCGCCGTGGCTGACCGGCGGCATGCGGGTGAAGATCGAACAGATCGCCGACCTGCTGGATGCGCTGCCGCCCTCGTCGTCGGTGTCGATCACCAAGCCCGACGAACTGGCCAAGGAACTGTTCACCCACCGCGGCTCGGGCACGCTGGTGCGTCGCGGTGAAGCCATCCATGTGTTCGAGCGTTGGGACCAGGTCGACCTGCCGCGCCTCAAGCACCTGATCGAATCGGGCTTCGGTCGCGCGCTCACGCTGGACTACTTCGAGACCACCGTGCCTTGGCGGATCTATGTGTCGGCCAACTACCGTGCGGCCCTGGTGCTTACCGAAGAAAACGGCATCCCTCACCTCGACAAGTTCGCCGTGGCCGACGACGCCAAGGGCGAGGGCCTCGGGCGCGCAGCCTGGGACGTGATGCGTGCCGAGACGCCCCGGCTGTTCTGGCGTTCACGCACGAGCAACCCGATCAACGACTTCTACTTCGACCAGAGCGAAGGCGCCCTCAAGGGCGACCCGTGGACGGTGTTCTGGTACGGCTTGGAGGGCTTCGAGGACATCCGCTTCGCCGTCGAGCACTGCCGCACCCGGCCCGCCACGCTGAAGCTCGGGGCCGCGGCATGAGCGCCTGGATGGCGATGCCCACGCTGAAGGGCGAACGCGTGACGCTGGAGCCGCTTTCGCGTGACCACGTGCCGGCGCTGCAGGACGCGGTGCGCGATGGCGAGCTCTGGACCCTGTGGTACGCCTCGGTGCCCGCACCGGAGGCGGTTGCCGCCTACGTCGACAAGGCGCTGGCGCTCCGCGAGGCGGGGCAGGCGATTCCCTTCGTCGTTCGTGATGCCTCCGGCGCCGTCGTCGGTAGCACGCGCTTCGGCAACATCGAGGCGGAGCACCGGCGTGTGCAGATCGGTTGGACCTGGTACGCAAAGCGCGCCCAGCGCACCGGCCTCAACACGGAAGCCAAGGCCCTGCTGCTGGCCCATGCGTTCGAGGTGATGGGCTGCGGCCGCGTCGAGTTCTTCACCCACTTCATGAACCACGCCTCGCGGACGGCGATTGCGCGGCTCGGCGCGAAGGAAGAGGGCATCCTGCGCAACCACATGCGCATGCCGGACGGCAGCTGGCGCGACACCGTCGTGTTCTCGATCATCGACGGCGAATGGCCGGCCGTGCGGGCCCATCTGCGCCATCTGATGGCGCGTCGGGGAGACCCCGCATGATCCGTGTCGGCCTCGTCGGCGCCCGCGGCCACGTCGGTACCGAACTCATCAAGCTGCTGGCGACGCATCCCGGTTTCGAGATCGCTTTCGTGTCCTCGCGCGAGCGCGACGGGCAGCGGCTCGCCGACCACGAACCGGCCTACCAGGGCGAGCTGCGCTACACGTCGCTCGACGCGGCCGGTGTCGCGGGCAGCGGCGTTGATGCCGTGGTGCTCGGCCTGCCCAACGGGCTGGCCGCGCCCTACGTCGCGGCCATCGACGCCGTGGCCCCCGGCATGGTCATCGTCGACCTGTCGGCGGATTTCCGCTTCGACGCGACGTGGACCTACGGCCTTCCCGAGCGGAGTCGTCCGCTGATCGCCGGCGCGACCCGCATCAGCAACCCGGGTTGCTACGCCACGGCGATGCAGATGGCGCTGGGGCCGGTGCTCGATCTCCTCGACGGCCCGGCGCAGTGCTTCGGCGTATCCGGGTACAGCGGCGCGGGCACGACGCCGAGCGACAAGAACGACCCGGCCAAGCTCCACGACAACCTGATGCCGTACACGCTGGTGAACCACGTGCACGAGCGCGAGGTCACGCGCCATCTCGGCCATCCGGTCGAGTTCATGCCGCACGTGGCGCCGCATTTTCGCGGCATCACCATGACGGTCAACGCGCACCTGCACCAACCCACCTCGCTCGACGCGATCCAGCTCCGCTACGCGACGGCCTACGCCAGCGAGCCGCTGGTCCGGGTGGTCGATGGCGCCCCGTGGGTCTCGCGCATCGCGAACCGCCACGGCGTCGAAATCGGTGGCTTCGCGCTGTCGGACGACGGTCGGCGCTTGGTCGTGGTCAGCACCCTCGACAACCTCCTGAAGGGCGCGGCGACGCAGGCCCTTCAGAACCTCAACCTCGCGTTCGGCCAAGCCGAGACGGCGGGCCTCACCGTGGAGTGGTCGGCATGAGCAACGTGTTGTGGGCCAAGCCCGGCATGGACATCGACGCGGACATCCAGCGCTTCCTCGCTGGCGACGACGTCATCCTCGATCGCGAGTTCATCCGCTACGACATCCGCGCCAGCGGGGCGCATGCCGAGGGGCTGGAACGCATCGGCATCCTTGCCGCTGACGAACGGGCCGCGATCGCCGGCGAGCTGGCGGAGCTCGATGCCGATGTCGCTGCTGGCCGCTTCGTGCTCGACGAGCGCTTCGAGGACATGCACTCCGCCATCGAAGCCCGGCTGATCGAGCGCCTCGGCGACGTCGGCAAGAAGATCCACACCGGCCGCAGCCGCAACGACCAGGTGCTGGTCGCGACGCGCCTGTGGCTGAAGGATCGGCTCGCGCATGCGGCGACGCTCTGCCACGCGGCCGCCGGCGTGGCGCTTGAACGCGCCGCGAACGAGGGCGGATTGCCGCTGCCGGGCTACACCCACCTGCAGCGCGCCATGGTCTCCAGCGCGGCGATGTGGTGGTCGGGCTGGGCCGAGGCCTTCCTCGATGATGCCGACCGCCTGCGTGACACGGCACGCTGGATCGACGCGAATCCGCTCGGTTCGGCCGCCGGGTATGGCGTGAACCTCGCGCTCGACCGCGACCACACCACGAGCGCGCTCGGCTTCGGCCGGCTGCAGGTCGCCGCCACGTACGCGCAGCTCTCGCGCGGGAAGTTCGAACTCGCCGCACTGGAAGCGTTGGGCTCGGCGTTGCTCGACCTGCGCCGGCTCGCCTGGGATCTGTCGCTGTTCGCCAGCGCGGAATACGCCTTCGTCCGCCTGCCGGCGAAGTACACGACCGGCAGCTCGCTGATGCCGAACAAGCGCAACCCCGACGTCATCGAGCTGATGCGCGGCGTCTACGCTTCTGTTGCCGCGGCGAAGATCGAGGTGGAGCAGTTGCTCTCGCTGCCTTCGGGCTACCACCGCGACCTGCAGTACTCGAAAGGCGCGATCGTGCACGGCTTCGGCCGCGGCCTCGCGGCGCTCGGACTGTTGCCCGACCTGCTGCGTGCGATGGAATGGCAGCCAGACCGGATGCGCACCGCCATCGAGCCGTCGATGTACGCCACCGACCTGGCCGTGGAGCTGTCCTCGCGTGGGATACCGTTCCGCGACGCCTACCAGCAGGCCGCCGATCCCACGCAGTGGGCGGAACGCGATCCGCAGGGCAGCCTCGATTCGCGCGTGTCACCGGGGGCGGCCGGCGACTTGCGCCTCGGCCTCCTGGTAGCCCGCTGGTCGACGTCGACCCCTTAGCGCGGCATCGTCCGACGGGCATCGGCCGAGCGGGACTCAAGCGCCCGCAGAACGCGGCTCATCGCGTCACCGATCCGATCGTGCGACTCACGCGCTCGGCGAAGCCCGAGCGCCCGTTCGAGGTCGGCGAAGCTCGCATCGTCCGGGAGCCCGTTGAGCGCATCGATGATGCGATTCACGGCGTCGAGGGTGGGCTTGAGCTCGACGGCTTTCAGGTTGGCGAGGACGAGGCGCCCGCCCAAGGCAAGAACGAGTGGCGACCAGGCCGGCTGCGCGGGCGCCGGCCCGCCCTCCGGATCGGGGCGCAGGGCGAGCGCATTGACCCGCTTCTCGGCAGCGTGCCAGCCGCTGTGCGGCCCGATGCGACCGCGCGAAGAAATGTCGAAAGCGTCAACGTGCGGAATCGGGGCGTTCGCTGCCATGGCGCATCCGGGTGTCAACAAGTGTCAACGCGCGCAGTCTGTCACGCATTGCTTGCCTCCCGGATGAACGTTGCGTCAGAAATCAATGGGCTGGGGGCGGCCCATCGGCGCTCAGCAGGCGCCCGGCGAGGCCGGCGACGAGGATGGCCCCGAGGGCGAGTACGGCCCAAAGCCAGCGCTGCCCGGGATCAGCACGCGGCACCAGGGCGGCGGCTCCGGCCAGCGAGCGCCCCGGCCCGACGGCCGCCCGTGGCGGTTGCCACGCCTCGCCCTGTCGTTGGCGGATCGCGGCGAGCGCCTCGTCCATCGCCACGGGTTGACGCCGTTGCGTCGCGCTGCCGGCGAGCAAGCGGAAGGGCGGCTCGCCTTGGGCCATGACGATGACGCGGTCCGGGGCGTACCTCAGGACGAGGCGGGGGGCGGGCATGGCTCGGGAGAGTTCCAGCCTCAGCGCTCCGATCCCTTGCCGCCATAGGGGGATGGGCGCGGCTTCGAGGGGTTCACCGTCCAACGCGACCCGCCACGCCGTGCCGCTGGCGATCGCCTGCCAGCGCTCGTCGATCCGCTCGTCGAGGCGGAATTCGACGATACCGTCACCCTCCGGCAGTTGGATCTCGGCCTGCTGGGCCGGCAACGGACCGGGGCTGGCGTAATCGACGGTGAGGCCGTCGGCGGAAACTCCCGCGGCCTCCAGCACCACGGAGGCCAGCGGAGCGGACTCGGCCTCCCGGGTCCGCAGCGCGTGCAGGGAGGCCAGATCGGGCAGGGCCGGAGCGCCGTCGGCCGGTCGGAGCGCCAGATAGCGGAGCGTTGTGCGAGCGAAGCGTAGATCCAGCCGCTCGATACGCCGTGCCCCGCTGGAGGCGCGCAGCACCGGCAGGGCGGCGTCGAGCGCTTGCCACGTCACGAGGTCATTGGAGCCCCGGACGTCGACCCGGGTACGAAAATCGGCCTCTCCATCGGGGGTCAGGCGCAGGCCGTCGATGCCCTGCCGTGCCGCGTCACCGAGATCGACCAGCCACTCGGTCGAGCCTTTATCGGACGGGAGCCCATCGTTCGCTTGGACGTCGAGGACGTCCAGACGTCCGTCGGCGTTTCGGCGAACGTGCAGCGCCAGCCGGCCGGGGATGGCCGAGGCATCCCTGGGGACGGGAACCGGCAACGGGAGCGCGAACGCGTCGGGCGTCTTGGGCGGCGTGGGCGGCGGTGGTCGTTGCAGGCTGATCGGTTGTTCCTGTCCCTGCGCATCCACCACGACGAGGTCGGCCAGGTCGGCAGTGGTCAGGGTGGCGTAGGCCTCCGCCGGCAGCTCGATGGCGAACACCGGTTCGCCGGCGGGCGCGGTGATCGGGAAGGCCAGGGCGAAATCCTCTTCGGCGGCGAACGCCGGCGATGCCGTGAGCGCCGCGGCCAGCGCGAGCCCCGGGAGTACGAGGGTGGGGCGGATCATGCGGAAGCCTCCAAGCGGCTCGGCGGTCGGGGGGCGAGGCGTCCGACGACCACGAGCAAGCCGCCGACGGTGAGGAAGGAAGCGATGCCGAGGAGGTCGCCGAGGTTTTCGCGGTCGATCAACAGCAGCTTCAGCAGCACGAGGCCCAACAGCAGGGCGCCGAAGGTCCACAGCGGGCGACTGCCGCGGCGTGAGCCCATGATCCAGCACACGACACCGGCGACGGACCAGACGACGCTCAAGGCCGCCTGCGACTGCGTCCAGAACGCCACATCGAACCAATCCACCGAGCTCCCCCATGGGATACCGGCGAGGCCCTCGGCGCTCCAATGCCAGGAGGCGCGCAGCGTGACCATCGTCATCGTCAGCAGTGCGGAAGCCCCGAGGGCGAGTGACGCCAGCAGCCGCATCGACGAGTCGGCCGGGCAGCCTCGGATCCAGATCGCGAGGCAGAGCAGGCCGCCCAACTGGTAGAGCTCCACCGGGTTGAGAAGGGGAACCCAGGGCAGGGGCGCGGCGGTGCCGACCACGGCCTGGGTGACGACCCAGACCGAGCCGAGCACGAGCAGCGCGAGGCCCAGGGCGATGCGCCGGTAGGCCAGCACGTCGCCGCCGACGGGCCATCCGGCGACCGACGGGCGTCGGAGCAGCAGCGCGGTCAGGGCTGCGAGCGGCAACCACGGCAGGATCCAGCGCCAACCGTCCCCGAGGGCCTCGGCGTTGACCGACTCGAGCCCTTCGCGGATGCCCAAGCCCAACGCGAGCGTCATGGCGGCCAAACCGCCGATGTGGGTTGTCGCCTGTCGACCCGTGAGGCCGCGCAGCATGGGCAGGACGACGGCCATCGATACGGCCAGCGCGAGCAAGGCGAGCCCCCCGCGTTGCGACAGCCAGGCCGACGATTCGAGGAAGGCCACGACGACGGCGAGCACGGCCGTCGGCATGGCAACGGCCGGCAGCCACGCGGGTTTGCGCCAGTCGGTGAAGCGGCGAAGCGCCGCGGCCAGAAGCGCGCTCAGGGCGACGAACAGGAGCCAACCGGCACCGATCCCGAGCCCTGAAGCGGTGGCATCGGCAACGAGGTCGTCGAGGCGCGACACTTCGTGACCTCCCGCCCAGAACCACCAGCCAAGGGCTGCGGTCGCCAGCAGGGCACCGCCCAAGGAACGGCGATGCTCATCGGCACGGTCGAGCAGCCAGGCGCAAGCACCGGCGCCCACGACCAGCAGCAACAAGTTCAAGGTGTGCGGATTGAGCACCACCATGCCGTCATCGCCGTGTTCGAACGACGCGACATACGCCAATCCGGCGAGCACCTGCAGGCCGATGCCTGCCGCCTGCGGCCAACGCCGCTGCTGCGTCTGGCCGAGCCAGAGCAAAGCCACGCCCTGCAGGGCCCAAGTGGCCGAGGTCCAGCGCGCGGACAGCGCCAGCGGCACCGCGAGCGTGGCGAAGGCGAGGCCCAGGGCCGCAGCGCTCTGGCCGAGCACGCGGAGGTTCGCTTCGCGGCGCGACCACAACGCCAACAGCAGGTAGACCGCGGCCACGGCGAGGGCGGAGAACGCCAGCGGCATGGTCTCGCCATCGAGCAAGGCGACCTGCATCGGGAACGCGACGAGCGGCGTGCCGAACAGCAAGGTCGCGTCGACCTTGCCCGGCTCCCGGCCCTTGAGCGCGTAGGCCACCGGGATGGTCACGTACATCAGGAAGAAGGCGACCAGGAACGGTTCGGTCGTGGCGAACAGTTCCGGCCGGAAGTACTTCGCGCCCCACAGCGCACCGACGCCGAAGGTGAACACGAAGCCCATCAGGTTCAGCGCACGCCATGGGCGCACCCAGGCCATGGCAAACACGGCGCCATTGAGCAGCGCGTAGTAGCTGAAGAGCGCCACATGGTTGCCACTGCCGGTCGAGAGCAGGATCGGCGCGAGGTAGCCGCCGAGGAACCCGATGGCGGCGAGCCATACGGCGTTTTGGCGGATGGCCAGCACGGCGGCGCCCGCGACCAGCACCAGCACCAGCGCGAAGGCGAGGCCCGCGGGCAGGAGCTCAGGCACGCGGAAGCTGCCGAACACCGTGAGCAGCAGGATGCCTATGGCGCCGCCCTGGAGACTCAGCCCGAAAGCGGGACGCTCGCGCACCTGCTTCAGTCCGTAGACGAGCATCGCGATCGCCGCCAGCGCGATGCCCGCGTAGCGCATCGACACGGGGACGGAGAGCCAGCCGGCGCTCGCGGCATAGCGGATCAGCGCGGCGACGCCGAACAGCGACACGAGCAGGCCGAGCTTGACCGGCACATTGCCTTCGAACAGGAAGGCGCGAAGACGCGCGGCGATCTTCTCGATCGCGTCGGGCTCCGCCGGCGCCGCTCGGGAGGCAGCGGGACGAGGGGCAGGACGCTCGAAGGCGGGCGAGGGTGACGGGTTCCGAGCTGGCGCCGCATCGGCCATCGACGGAATCGGCGGGGGTTCCGCCGGTGCCTGCGTGGCCGCAGGTGATGGCGATTCCGGCACGGGCCGGGAGGACTCCGGTACGGCAGCATCGGCCGGACGGGCCTGCGGTTCAGGCTGCGGGCCACGCCGCGATTCCAAGTCGCGAAGTCTCGCCGTCAGCGCATCGATGCGGCTCGATTGTCGATGCAGCAGGCCGAGCGTCGCCACAACGAGGAAGCCCGCACCGAATCCGAAGAGCGCCTCGGCTTCCGACGCCAGCAGCGCGCCCAGCAGGGCCGCTGCGAATGCCAGCACCCAGATCATTGAACGCGTCTCCCCGCGCGTGAAGTCCGCGGCAGTTCATCCGGAAAGGGGCGGGACGTCAACGACGCAGCCAGGGGCGTCGCGCGCGTCGCGGGCGGCGGCACGCGGAAGCGCGGATTCCGCTACCGACGGTTCACCGCCAATCATCGCGGCACCATCGAAGCCAAAAACGCCAAACCCGCCTTTCGGCGGGTTTGGCTTGGAACTTTTGGTCGGGGAGACAGGATTCGAACCTGCGACTTCTACGTCCCGAACGTAGCGCTCTACCAGGCTGAGCTACACCCCGACGGGAGCCGCAAAGAATAGTGGGATTCGCGAATTGTCGCAAGCCCCTCGGCGGCTTTTCCGGGTGAAGTCGCTGTGGTCCAGTGCCCGAACTCCGAGACCATCGCGCGACTGCGCCGCCTTGCGGTCGATTTGCGACAATCGACGGCCTGTCGATATTCCCCGGAGAGTCCGCGTGATCAAGCCCCGCACCCCGCCCGGCGTCCTGGAGCTGCTGCCCCGCGACCAGATCGCCTTCCAGCGCGTGCTCGACGTGATCCGTCGCAACTACGAGCGCTTCGGCTTCCTGCCGGTCGAGACGCCGGTGTTCGAACTCACCGACGTGCTGCTGACGAAGAGCGGTGGCGAAACCGAACGCCAGGTGTATTTCGCCCAATCCACCGGCGCGCTGGAGAAGAAGGAGGAGGGCCTGCCGGAACTCGCCCTGCGCTTCGATCTCACGGTGCCGCTGGCGCGCTACGTCGCCGAACACGAGCACGACCTCGCCTTTCCGTTCCGCCGCTACCAGATGCAGCGCGTCTACCGCGGCGAGCGCCAGCAGCGCGGCCGCTTCCGCGAGTTCTACCAGTGCGACATCGACGTGATCGGCAAGGACGCGCTCTCGGTGCGCCACGATGCCGAGATGCCTGCGGTGATCCACGCGATCTTCGCCGAGCTCGGCATCGGCAAGTTCACCATCCAGATGAACAACCGCAAGCTGATGCGCGGTTTCTTCGAACGGCTCGGCGTGGCCGACGGCGCGCTCCAGATGTCGGTGCTTCGCGAGGTCGACAAGATCGACAAGCGTGGCGCCGACTACGTGCGCGACACCCTCACCGGCGAGGGCTTCGGCTTGTCTGCCGAGGCGGTGGCGAAGATCCTCGATTTCGTCTCGGTGCGATCGAACGGCCATGCCGACGCGATCGCCAAGCTCGACGCGCTGGGCGGCGGCAACGCCACGCTGGAGCAGGGCGTGGCCGAACTGCGCGAGGTGCTGGAACTGGTCAAGGCGCTGGGCGTGCCGGAATCCGACTACGCCATCAACTTCTCCATCGCGCGCGGCCTCGACTACTACACCGGTACCGTCTACGAGACCACGCTCGATACCCACCCGCAGATCGGCTCGATCTGCTCGGGCGGCCGCTACGACAACCTCGCCAGCCATTACACGAAGTCGCACCTGCCGGGTGTCGGCATCTCCATCGGCGTGACCCGGCTGTTCTGGCAGCTGCGCGAAGCGGGGTTGATCGGTACGGCGGAAAGCAGCGTCGAATGCCTCGTGGCCCTGATGGACGACGCGGGTCTGGCTGACGCGCTGGCCCTCGGCAGCCGGCTGCGCACCGGAGGCATCAATGCCGAGGTGCAACTGGAGCCGAAGAAGCTCGCAAAGCAGTTCCAGTACGCCGACCGCGCCGGCATCCGCTTCGTGCTGCTGCGCGGCGAGGACGAACTGGCCAAGGGCACGGTCGCGGTGAAGGACCTTCGCCGCAACGAGCAGTTCGACGTCGCGGAGGGTGAACTGGTCGCGGCCCTCAAGGTCGAGCTCGCGCAGCAGCGCGCTCTTGCAGGGCGCTGACGTGGCGGCGAACTCGCCGGGCGGGGCGCCCATCCGGCTCGACGGGGCTTCGCTGACCCGCCAGCAGGTCGTTTCGGTGGCGCGTGGCGCGTCCGTCGTCCTCGACGCCGCGCAGCTTCGTGCCGTCCAGCGCACGGCGGACTTCCTCGCCGAGCAGGTGCGCCGGCAGGAGCCGCTTTACGGAGTCTCGACCGGCTTCGGCAGCAACGCCGACCGGCTGCTGGGCGCGCACCGGCTGCGTGGCGATGGCGACGCCGGCACGACGCTGCACGAGGAGCTGCAGGAAAACCTGATCACCACGCATGCGGTCTGCATCGGTGAGCCGTTCCCCGAGGACGTCGTCCGCGCGATGCTCGTCATCCGCATCAACACGCTGATGAAGGGCCACTCCGGGGTGCGCGCCAGCACGCTGGAAGCCTATGCCGCCATGCTCAACGCCGGCATCGTGCCGGTGGTGCCGAAGCTGGGTTCGGTGGGCGCCAGCGGCGACCTCGCCCCGCTGTCGCACCTCGCGATCGTGCTGCTAGGGCAGGGCGAAGCCTTCTTCCGCGGCGAGCGCCTTCCGGGCCGCGAGGCCTTGAAGCGCGCCGGTTTGGTGCCGATCCGTCTTTCGTACAAGGAAGGCCTGGCGCTGAACAACGGCACGGCGCAGATGCTCGCCACCGCCGTGCTCTGCGCCGATCGCCTCGAGAAACTCGTCGAGCTCGCCGACCACTGCGCGGCGATGACGATCGACGCCTTCGCCGGCCGCCGGCGTGCCTTCGATGCTCATGTGCACGCGCTGCGTCCGCATCCGGGGCAGGTGGCCAGCGCCGCGAACCTGCGGTCTCTGCTGGACGGCTCCACGCTCTCCGACATCGCGTACCACCTCGTTCCCCGCGCAAAGCCGTGGCTGCCGACGAGCTGGCCGAACGCCTCGCTGGCGGCGCTGAGCTTCGACATCGGCTGGGACTGGGTGCCGGCCGACCAGCGCCATGGCCGCGAGCGCTTCTACCAGCGTTTCAGGCCCTTCCGCGGCGGCAAAAAGCACCAGCCGCAGGACAGCTACAGCCTCCGCTGCGTGCCGCAGGTGCATGGCGCCGTGCGCGACGCGCTCGCCCAGCTGCAGCGTGTCATCGACGTGGAGCTCAACGCCGTCACCGACAACCCGCTGATCTTTCCCGACCTCGAAGGCGCGAAGCACATCGAGGACCAGGTGGTCTCCGCGGGCCACTTCCACGGGATGCCGATCGCGCTGGCGATGAGCTACGTCAAGGCGGCGATCCCGGTGCTGGCCTCGATCTCGGAGCGCCGCCTCAACAAGCTGGTCGACCCGGCCACGAACGATGGCCTCCCGGCCTTCCTGAGCGGCAACGAGGACGGCACCGATTCCGGCTACATGATCGTGCAGTACACCGCCGCGGCCATCGTCAACGACCTCGCTTCGCGTGCGCATCCGGCCACCGTGTACTCGGTGCCGACCAGCGCGAACGCCGAGGATCACGTGTCCATGGGCGCGAATGAAGGCCGGCACGTGCTGGACATGAGCGCTGATCTCGCCAAGGTGCTCGCACTAGAGCTGATGACCGCCGCACAGGCGCTGGATATCCGCCGCGACATGATCGAGGCCGCTCGACGCTTGGCGCGCGAGGCGGACCTCGCGACATTCGCGTCGAAAATCGGCAACGCGCCACCCGATCCGCACCCCCAGCGGGCGCAGTTCCTGGCCGAATGCGATGCGCTGCGGGCCGAGCTGGCGTCGTCGCCGGCATTCGCGCCAGGCCGCGAAGTGCGGGCCCTGCACGCTGCCTTCCGCGCGCGCGTGGCCTTCCTCGGCAAGGACCGCGCGCTGGATGGCGACGTTACCGCCGCCGCCCGCTTCGTCGAAGACTGGATAGCGCGCTGATCAGCGCGCCTGCAGCTCCACCTTGGCGACCTGCCCGTTGCGGGCGTCGGTGAGGACATAGAGCGCGCCGTCCGGACCCTGCCGCACGTCGCGGATGCGCTCGTTCCAGTCGTCGAGCAACACTTCGGTGTCGGCCACGCGCTCGCCGTTGAGCACCAACCGCTGGAGGTGGGTCAGGGCGAGGGACCCGACGAAGGCGTTGCCCTTCCAGGCCGGGAAACGGTCGGCGGTGTAGAAGGCGAAGCCCGAGGCACCGATGGACGGCGTCCACTGGTGCAGCGGCTGCTCCATGCCGTCCTTTTCCTTGAGGCCGTCGCCGATGGTCGTGCCGCTGTAGTTGATGCCGTAGGTGATCACCGGCCAGCCGTAGTTGCGGCCGGCGCGCGGCACATTGATCTCGTCACCGCCGCGCGGGCCGTGCTCGTGCGTCCAGACCAGACCCGTCTGCGGGTGCAGGGCCATGCCCTGGATGTTGCGGTGGCCGTAGCTGAACACGCCGGAGTGGGTGCCTTCGCGTGCCGCGAGCGGCAGCCCCGCCACCGGCGTGCCGTCGTCGTTGAGCTTGAACAGCTTGCCCTGGCCGCGCGTGAGGTCCTGCGCGGTGTCCTGCATGCCGCGGTCACCGGAACTGACGTAGAGCTTGCCCTCGCGGTCGAAAACGAGGCGGGAGCCATAGTGGAAGCCCGTATCGACCTTGGGTGCCTGGCGGAAGATCACCTGCACATCCTTCAGCGTCTCGCCGTCGAGGCGCCCGCGCGCCACCGAAGTTCCGGCACCGCCGCTGCCGGGCTCCGAGAAGCTCAGGTAGACGAGGCCGTTCTCGGCGAACTTCGGATGCAGGGCGACATCGAGTAGACCGCCTTGGCCGCGGGCCTGGACGCGCGGCACGCCGGCGATCGGCCTCGACAATGCGCCGTCACTGCCGACGATTCGCAGACGGCCGGGCCGTTCCGTCACCAGCATCCGGCCATCCGGCAGGAAGGCCAGGCCCCACGGGTGCTCGAGGCCTTCGGCAACGGTGGTCACCCGGACGGTGCCGTGCTCGCTGGCGAACTCGCGAGTTTCCGCGACGAGCGTCGAGGCGAGGGGCAAGGTGAGTGCGAAGGCGAGAAGCGCGGTGTATGGGCGTTGGGCCATGGTCGTCGGCGTCGGGAATGTTCGCTGAGTGTCGCGACGGATGCATCAAGGAAGCGTCACTGCCCCGCGGCACGCCGATGCCGCGGCACGCCCCGCGGCAACGCCGCTCGCGAAGCAGGCCGTCAGCAGATAGCCCCCCGTCGGTGCGTCCCAGTCGAGCATTTCGCCGCAGGCGAACCAGCCGGGCAAGGCCTTCAAGGCCAGATGCTCGTCCACCGCATCCAAGGCCAGCCCGCCGGCCGTGCTAATGGCTTCGGCGATGGGCCGAGGCGCCTCGAGCCGCAGTGGAAGGTGCTTGATGGCTTCCGCCAGGCGCCGGGGATCGGCCAGTTCCGCTGGCGAGAGGATCTCGCGGAGCAGGGCGGCTTTCGCGCCGTCGATCTTGAGCCGACGTCGCAGGACCTCGCTCAGCGAACGGCCCTCGCGAGGTTGGACCAGCGCTTCGCGGACGCGCTCGATGCCCAGCCCCGGCACGAGATCGAGGGCAAGGCGGGCGTGGCCCTCGCGGCGCAGCGCGTCCCGCAGGTCCGGTCCGATGGCATAGATCAGGCTGCCCTCGATGCCCTGCGCTGAGAGCACGCACTCCCCCTGGAGCTGTCGCGCCCGGCCTTCGCCATCCCGCCAGTGCGCGACCACCGGCTTGAGCGGTGCTCCGGCGAACTTCGTGGCGATGAATTCGCTCCATGCCACGTCGAAACCGCAATTCGACGCCTCCAGAGGCAGCGTGGGCACACCGCGCTCGGCCAGCCACGGCAGCCACGCCCCGTCCGAGCCAAGCTGCGGCCAGCTGCCGCCGCCGAGGGCGAGGACCACGGCCCGGGCGCGCAGACGACGCAGGCCATCGGGGCCCTCCAGCACGGCGTGGCCGTCGCCATCGAACCCCGCCCAGCGCTGACGCATGTGCATCCGGACGCCTTCATGCTTCAGTCGGGTGACCCAGGCACGCAGCAGCGGCGCCGCCTTCATGTCATTGGGGAAGACCCGCCCCGAGGTGCCGACGAACGTGTCGATCCCGAGGCCGAGCGCCCAGGCGCGAAGCTGCGGGCCGTCGAAGGTGTCCAGCCAACGAGCGACGTCACGCGTGCCCCGGCTGTAGCGCTGGTCGAACCGCGGTCGCGGATCGCCATGGGTGAGATTAAGGCCACCGCGGCCGGCGATCAGGAACTTTCGGCCGACCGAGGGCTTGGCTTCGAAGAGGTCGACGTCCACGCCCGCGCGGCGCGCGGTCTCGGCCGCCATCAGGCCCGCCGGGCCGCCGCCGATGATGGCGACACCGGGACAGTCCCATGCCGCTGTCAGAACGGGAGTCACGGGGCGAGGCTCAGCGCGGCGGCTCGACGGCCAGCAGCTCCACTTCGAAGATCAGGGGCTGGTGCGGAGGGATCATGCCGCCCGCGCCGCGGCTGCCGTAGCCGAGGTCGGAAGGGATCGCGATCTCGCGCACTTCCCCCACCTTCATGCCCACGACGCCCTCGTCCCATCCGCGGATCACCACGCCACGCCCGAGCGGAAAAGAAAAGGCTTCGCCGCGGGGACGCGAACTGTCGAACTCCGGACCCTTCCGGCCCGCGACGCGCTCGTCGTAAAGCCAGCCGGTGTAGTGCACGGTCACGGCATCGCCGCTGCGGGCCACGGCACCGTCGCCGGCACGAAGAACACGGATCTCGAGGTCCGCCGGAATGCCGCCCTCGGGCGGCGCCGACGGAGCACGGCAGCCGGTGAGCAGCGCCAACGCGAGGGCCAGCGCTGCCGCGGTCGGACGGTGCATCACTGCTCGGTCAGCGTGATGGTGTAGCTGCCGTCCTGGTCGCCGTTCGTCCCTACGTAGATCTCGTACTGACCGGGCGCGAAGCTCCCGCTGATTTCCGCATCGAGCTCGCCGTGGCTGTCGTCGTCGCACCAGGTGCGGTTCGGGCCGATCACCACGAGCGTCGAGTCCGTCGTGCTTTCGACGAAGATCCGCAGATTCAGCGCCGAGGTCACCGTCAGGCGATGGTCGGGCGTGGTGTCGATGGTGCCCACGCAGGCCTTGCCGAACGTGCTGGCATCGCGGGAGCCACCGGTGTCGCCGCGGCTGCGCTGCGGGTCCGGGGTGAAGCCGGCGCCCAGCGTGAAGTCGCGGTAGGCCTCGATGCCGCCCTCGTCGCCGGCCCCCGTGCTGGCGCCACCCACGTTCTCGGTGAGCGTGAGCGTGTACTGACCGGTCTGGCCGAGGTGCCCGACGTACACCTCGTAGCGTCCGGGGCGGAGCATGGCGTTGATCTCGGCATCGAGCTCGCCGCGGCTGTCGTCATCGCAGAACGTACCCGACGGACCGCGCAGCACGAGCGTCGAATCCGTGGTGCTGGTGGTGTAGACCTTCAGGTTGACGGCGCTGGTGACCGTGATCACGTGGTCGGGCGTCGTGTCGACGCTGCCACTGCACTGGCCGCCGAAGGCCTGTGCCGCATCGCGAGCGCCGCCGGTCGTGCCGGTCCCGGTTTGCGGATCGGGCGAGAAACCGGCTCCGATGCTGAAGTTCCGGTAGTCCGAAGCCGTCGCGAAACCGGCGAAGAGGGCGGCGCCGAGGACGACCGCGCGAGCAGCGGCGCGGCGGGATGCGATGCGGTTCATGAGGGGCTCCCTGGATGGTTGTCGGGCAGTCTGGCGACCCGCGATGCATTGTCAAGCTTTCGTGACGGCGATTGACACAGCGATAATCCGCACGACGTCGATGACGGTCCTCGGCCTCCATGGAGCCTGCATGCCATCGATCCTCAACATCGCCGCCTATCGGTTCGTTCCCGTCGATGACCCGCCGTTTCTCCGCGGCGTCATTGCCGAGCGCGCCGCAGCGCAGGGACTGAAAGGCACGGTGCTCGTTGCTCCGGAGGGCCTCAACCTGTTCCTCGCAGGTGTGCCGGAGGCCGTGCGTGGCTTCCTGTCATGGCTGCGAGCCGATCCGCGCTTCGCCGGCTTGGCCGCCAAGGAGAGCTGGAGCGAGGAGGTCCCGTTCGCCAGGCTCAAGGTGAAACTCAAGCGCGAGATCATCGCGTTCCGCCGCGAGGGCGTGGACCCGATCGGCTCGCCGGCGCCCTTCGTCGATCCAGTGACCCTGAAGCGCTGGCTCGATGCC
The DNA here is from genome assembly GCA_027483745.1 of Lysobacteraceae bacterium. Next base: position 4,110 of record JAIXTZ010000190.1, on the reverse strand, counting down.
GGGCACGACGACGCTGGCCGACCGATCGTGCTTCTCGACACCCGCAACCGCGAGGAGGTCGCCCATGGCACCTTCGATGGCGCGCTCACCCTGCCGATCGACGACTTCGTGCAGTTGCCCGACGCGTTGGGGGCGGAGCGGCATCGGTTGGAAGGTCGCACGGTGGTGAGCTTCTGCACGGGCGGCATCCGCTGCGAGAAAGCCGCACCGCTGCTTCGGGACCTGGGCTTCGGCGACGTGCGTCAATTGGACGGCGGTATCCTCGGCTACTTCGAGGCGGTCGGCGGCGCCCATTGGAAGGGAGCGTGCTTCGTGTTTGACGACCGCGTGGCGCTGAATCCGGATCGGTCGCCGGTGGGCAAGGGCCACGGTGAGGCCTAGACTCGACTCGCTCTCATCGCCTGCCGCCTCGTGCCGATTCGTGGCCCGCGAACCGCGTCATCCCGCCACTTCGGACCCGACCGCCCCATGACCGCCACGCCGCTCATCATCACCTTTGGCCTCTACCTGCTGGTGATGGTGGGCATCGGCATCTGGGCCTGGTGGCGCACCCGCAGCTTCGACGACTACATCCTCGGCGGGCGCTCTCTGGGCAGCGTGGTCACGGCGCTGTCGGCCGGCGCCTCCGACATGAGCGGCTGGCTGCTGATGGGCCTGCCCGGCGCGCTCTACATCGGCGGCGCGTCGGAGGCGTGGATCGCCATCGGCCTCGTCATCGGCGCCTGGGCGAACTGGAAGTATGTGGCCGGCCCCCTGCGCGTCTACACCGAGCGCACGAAGAACGCGCTCACCTTGCCGGACTACTTCACCCACCGTTTCGAGGACCAAGCCAAGCTGCTGCGCGTGTTCTCGGCGACGGTGATCCTCGTCTTCTTCGCGATCTACTGCGCCAGCGGCATCGTTGCTGGCGCGCGATTGTTCGAGAGCGTCTTTGGCCTGCCGTATGCCGAGGCGATCTGGTGGGGCGCGGCGGCCACCATCCTCTACACGCTGATCGGTGGCTTCCTCGCGGTGAGCTGGACCGACACCGTGCAGGCGACACTGATGATCTTCGCGCTAATCCTCGTGCCGGTGATGGTGGTGCTGGGCAGCGGCGGCCTCGACGCCAGCCTCGCACTGATCGGCGAAACCGCTCCCGCCAAGCTCGATCCGTTCAACGGTGGCGCGCTCGGACTGGTGGGCATCGTCTCGCTGCTCGCCTGGGGCCTCGGCTACGTGGGGCAGCCGCACATCCTCGCGCGCTTCATGGCGGCCGATTCGCTGAAGAGCATTCCGGCGGCGCGACGCATCGGCATGACGTGGATGGTCCTCTGCCTTGGCGGCGCGATGGCCGTCGGCTTCTTCGCCAACGCCTACTTCGCCGTGCATCCGGAGCAGGTCGGCGAGGTCGCGGCGAACAGCGAGCGCGTCTTCATCCAGCTGTCGACGGTGCTGTTCAACCCGTGGGTGGCGGGCGTGCTGCTCTCCGCCATCCTCGCGGCGATCATGAGCACGCTGTCCTGCCAGCTGCTGGTGTGCAGCAGCGCGCTCACCGAGGACTTCTACAAGGGCTTCGTGCGCCCGAACGCGGGGCAGGGCGAGCTGGTGTGGTTCGGTCGCGCGATGGTCGCCGCCGTGTCGCTGCTGGCGATCTGGATCGCCCGTGATCCGGACAGCAAGGTGCTCGGGCTGGTGGCCTACGCGTGGGCCGGCTTCGGCGCGGCCTTCGGACCGGTGGTGATCCTGTCGCTGTTCTGGGGCCGCATGACCCGCAACGGCGCGCTGGCCGGCATGGTCGCCGGTGCTGCGACGGTGATCCTTTGGAAGGAACTCATCGTCGCGGGTGGCCACAGCAGCCTCTACGAGATCGTTCCGGGCTTCATCGCCGCCGCCATCGCCATTGTCGTGGTGAGTCGTTTCGGAGCGGGCCCCAGCGAGGCCATGCGCGAGCGCCATGACGGCGTGCGGGCGACATTGCGGGAAGAGGGCTACTGAGCGGACCTCCCTATGGCGATCCTTCCGAACGCCAAAAGACGTTCAGGACAATCAGCGCCAAAGGCGAGAATCGCGGCCGCATGGGTAATGGTTGCGATCGTGGTGGCCGCGCTGTTGGTCCTGCGGCGGCCCGAGAACAGCCCTCCCGCGGGTGCCTCGATTTCCCAACGTTCGGCGACGGAGCCCGCGGTCATTCCATCCACCGCCCACGAAAGGGCCATGGAAGATACGGCGCTCCGCGATTTAGGTGACCGCAGTTATCAGCCCAAAGCCTTCCTCGTCCGGAACGCCGCCAAGCCCTACGGAGAAGCGAGGATCGTCGTGCCCGGTCTCAAGGCCCGCGCCATGGCTGGCGATGCCGCAGCCAGTTTTGCCCTCTGGCAATGGCTGGACGCTTGCCACCGGCACTCTGTGGCGGCGAACCCGGACAGAAGCATCGATTGCACGGGCATTCATGCCACCGACCTTGCCGAACGCTTGACGTTGCTCGAGTTCGCCGCAGCTCACGGAGAACACAATGCGGTGCTCCAGTTTCCGATTACGGCGAGCATGGGCTTTCTCGGGCCCGACGGCAGACCAGACGGCACCGCCCTGGCTCGGAACCCGGAGGCCTATGTCGAGTTTCGCCGCAATGCGATGGCCTATCTCGAGGCCAGCGCTCTCGCGGGCAACGTACGGTCCTTGAATGCGCTCGCGGACGCGTACTCGCAGGGGTTGCTGGTCCAGCAGGATCGAGTGGCCGCCTTGGCCTACGCGCTGGCCGCGGATCGGACGGGGTTGAGTCCGGACGGCGGTCCGTGGATAGAACGGCTCAGCTCCCCACTGAGCCCAGCGGAGCGGCAGCGCGCCGACGCGCAGGCGCGCGAAATCTTCAGACGTTGCTGCCGCTGACCAGCGCAGCCAACTGCAGTGCTGCCGAGTAGGGCCGCATAACTACTCGCCGCGCGGCTTGCCCTTGAAGCCCGGCTTGAAGTTGCCGCCCTTGTAGCCGCCGGGCTTGAAGCCGCCCTTCTTCGGGAAGCGCGGTGCCGCGCCCTCGAGCTCGCCGCTGTCATCCTTCGACGGGTCGTAGGCCTTCAGCATCAGGGCCTGGCCGGCGACGCGCACCTTCTTCAGGTGGGCCATGATCTCCTTGGGCATGCCCTCCGGCAGATCAACCAGCGTGTCATTGGTGCGGATGTTGATGCGGCCGATGTGACCAGCTTCGAGACCGGCCTCGTTGGCGATGGCACCGACGATGTTGCCCGGCTTCACCTGATGGGCGTGGCCCACGGCGATCCAGTAGGTCGCGAAACCCGGCTCCGGCGCGCGCGGCGCGTCGAACTTGGCCGGACGCGGCTTCGGCGGGCCGTCTTCGCGCGGGGTGCGCATCTCGGGGCGCCAGCTCATCGGCTCGCCGCGCGGCTGGCGCGGCAGCTTGTCGAAGTCGACGCGCTCGCGGCGCTCCGGACGCTCGCCGCGCTCTTCCCGCTCCATGCGCGGCTCACGGACGTTCGGATCGAGCAGCAGCGACGTATCGCCCTGCACCAGTCGGGCCAGCGCCGCGGCGATCTCGATGGCCGGCACGTTGTGCTCGCTCTCATAGCGCTCGACGAGGGCGCGGAAGGGCTCGATGCCCTCCAGCTGGCGGGCTTGGGTGATGCGGTCGAGGAAGCGGCTGATGCGCGAATCGTTGACGGCCTGCACCGAGGGCAGGGTCATCGGCTCGATCGGCTGGCGCGTGGCGCGCTCGATGGCCTTCAGCATGCCGCGCTCGCGCGGGCTGACGAACAGGATGGCTTCGCCACTGCGCCCGGCGCGGCCGGTGCGGCCGATGCGGTGGACGTAGCTTTCGGTGTCGTAGGGGATGTCGTAGTTCAGGACGTGGCTGATGCGCTCCACGTCGAGGCCGCGGGCAGCGACGTCGGTGGCCACCAGGATGTCGATCTTGCGGTCCTTGAGCTGCTGGATCGTGCGCTCGCGCTGCGCCTGCTGCACGTCGCCATGGATGGCGGCGGCGGCGAGGCCGCGGGCCGCCAGCTTCTCGGCGAGCTCCTGCGTGGCCTGCTTGGTGCGCGCGAAGATGATCATCGCGTCGTAGGTCTCGGCCTCGAGGATGCGGGTGAGGGCATCGAGCTTGTGCAGGCCGCTGACCAT
>JAIXTZ010000065.1 GCA_027483745.1 Lysobacteraceae bacterium | reverse complement strand
TGCATCGGGTCGCACATCCACGCCACGCGGCGTCCTTCGCGCTTCATCGCCTCCAGCAGCGGCGGCAGCTTCTCGAGCACCTTCCCGGCGCCCATGCGGTGGATGTAGACGAGGCGGCCGGGCTCGTTCTCCGGGTTCAGCACGTCGGCGAGGCGCAGGACCTGGTCCGGCGTCACCGACGGGCCGAGCTTGATGCCGATCGGGTTGCGGATGCCGCGGAAATACTCGGTGTGCGCGCCGTCAAGCTGCGCGGTGCGCATGCCGATCCAGGGGAAATGCGTGCTGAGGTTGAACCAGCCCCACTGGCGAGGCACCTGGCGCGTCTGCGCCTCCTCGTAGGGCAGCAGCAGCGCCTCATGAGACGTGTAGAAATCGACGCGGCTGAGGTTGTCGATCGGGCCGCCGGTGACGGTCTCCATGAAGCGCACGGCATCGCCGATGCCGCTCACCATCTTCTGGTACTCCTCGGCCAGCGGCGAGCGCGCCACCCAGCCGAGATCCCAGTACTCCGGGTGGTGCAGGTCGGCGAAACCACCGTCGATCAGCGCGCGGACGAAGTTCATCGTCATCGCCGATCGCGCGTGGCCCTTCACCATGCGGCGCGGGTCGGGGATGCGTGCCTCCGACGTGAACTCCGGCGCGTTGATGAAATCACCGCGGTAGCTCGGCAGCGTCACGCCATCGCGCTCTTCGAGGTCGGCCGAGCGCGGCTTGGCGTACTGGCCGGCGAAGCGGCCGATACGCACCACCGGCAGGCGCAGGCCGTGCACCAGCACGACGCTCATCTGCAGCAGCACCTTCAGGCGGTTCGAGATCAGACCGCTCTCGCAGTCCGCGAAGCTCTCGGCGCAGTCACCACCCTGCAGGATGAAGCGCTTGCCCACCTCGGCCTCGGCGATCTGTCGCTTCAGCGCCAGCACCTCCCAGGAGGTGACGAGCGGCGGCAGGGCCTCGAGCTCGCGCCCCACGGCCGCCAAGGCCTCGGGGTCCGGATAGGTCGGCTGCTGCAGCGCCGTCTTCGTCCGCCACGACGAACGCGTCCAGCCAGCGGGCGCGTTGACGGGGGTGACGGGACGATCCTGCGCGTTCATTGGTGTTCTCTTTGGGTTGGGCCAAAGACTATGCCACGCAGGAATTCGAGTCGCGACTCCATTACATCCGCAACTTCATCAGCTCATGACTCAAGCGCGGCGACGCAGCCCGGCCACCAGCGCGCCCAGGCCCAGCAGCACGAAGCACAGCAAGGTCCACGCCGGCATCGAGAACCCGAGGAAAGCCCAGTCGATCTTGGCGCAGTCCGCCGAGCCCGAGAGCGTCTCGGCCAGCGCGTCGATGGGGCCCAGCGATTCGAGCATGTAGGACAGTCCCTGCCCGCTGCAGCTGGGGAAGCCGCTCGGCGGCTGCAGCTGCAGCCACACGTGCCGCGCCGCGATGCTGCCGCCCACCGCCGCCAGCAGCCCGATACCGAAGCCGTAGGCGCCGCGACCGCCTCGGCTCCCCGGGTTGTGCAAGGCCGCGACGAGGCCGAGCAGGCCCATCCCGGCGAAGAAGAAGCGCTGCAGGATGCACAGCGGGCACGGCAGCATGAACATGCCGTGCTCGACGTAGAGGGCGAAGCCCAGCAAAGCCGCGCAAACGGCGAAACCGAACAGCATCTGCAAGCGGAAGGACCAGGCGAAAGGATTGGCAGAAGGCATAGGACTACACAGCGAAAGTCAAAAAGCATTGTGCTCTGACTACCGGAGCCGCGGCCAGTTCCCTAGAGTCGCGCCCGCGGACCACCCCCGGCTCCGCGCACCAAGGACGATTCCCCCATGCACAAGCTGATTTGCGCCGCCGCCCTCGTGGTGGCTGGCCTGCTGCCGACTACCGCCCAAGCCCAGACCACACCGCCGAATGGGTGGGCTGCTCATCGTAGCGGCTGTTTCGCATTCGATCCGACACTGTCCGATTCGAGTCGAGGCTTCGAACGCCTCGCCACCCCAAGCAACGCTCAACGCGTCACTTACTCGATCCCCAACGCAGTCGGAGAGCCGACCGTCGTTCGCATCGCTGCGTGGCGCCAAGACTGCGCAAACAATCCAAGCTTCCCCTTCCTGATGATCCGCTTCGAGAGCATCACAAGGGTCTTCGGTTCACCAGGCACAACACCCTCTCCAACCGGCATCAACGTAGCTAATCGTGACATTCAGATCGTTCAAGGCTCGACGACGACGATCGCCGAGTCGGTGGGCGTGTGCGCGAGCGGCAGTTGCGAAACCGCACAGTTTCCCATGCAAGGTGATGACGTTCGTCCGGCGCTTTCAACGATCCTGGTAATCAATGCGCGTGATCCCTCGGTACTCTTCAGGAATGGACTCCAGATTCGGCTCACGGGCATGTCCTCGCCGCTGACCATCGGCGGCACCTCCGGAGGCGGTGGCGACGTCTCCCTCGCCGGCCGCCTCAACGGCACGTTCTTCGATCCCGCACGCAGCGGCGAAGGCATCATGGTGGACTTCTTCGATGTCGGCGCCGAAAAGGGCGTGTTTGTGTCCTGGTACACCTACGATGACGCGGGTAACGGCCTGTGGCTGGTGGGCAATGCCGCGGTCGCACCCAACGCAACGTCGGTTGACGTCCCGATGATCCTGACCACCGGCGGCCGATTCGGCCCGCTGTTCAATGCCGGCAACGTGCGTCGCACTGGGTGGGGAACGATCAACCTGCGCTTCCCGAACTGCTCCACCACCGTGATGCGCTACACGCGCACGGCGGATGGCCAGACCGGCCAGTACACAATGGGCCGCCTTGGCCTTGCGAGTGGAGTGAGCTGCTGAGCCTTCGCCGACTATTCGCGTGAAGAACGGCGACCCTCCTCGGGTCGCCGTTCTTCTTTACCTGTATCGCTAAGCCCACACCGACGTCAAACGTACCTGCTCATTCAAACCTTCAGCACCTGCACGTCAGCCTTCGGCAGCAGCCGTTTGGTGAAGTAGCTTTCCTTGTAGTACGCAATCTTGTCGCACATCACCGGGTTCGGGATGCCTTCATAGAAGACGATCTCCTTGTCGCCCGGCATCGCCTTCAGCTCCTGCGGCAGCATCAAGGCGCGCTTTTCGATCACTTGGCTGCGGGTCGTCTCCTTGCCGCGCGTTACAGAGGTACGCTTGACCGTCGTCGTCCCCAGCATCTCGGAGTAATCGTTCGCGTCCTGCTGCTCGCGCGGCGTGTAGACGATCTGCAGCGCATGGTTGGTGATGATCGTCCGCGACAGCTCCTTGCCGTACACCGCGTCGAGCTGCGCCATGCTCTGGATGATCGGCAGAAGGCGGATGTTGTATCCCGCCATGTACGAAACGGCCGAGGAAATGATGTCCACGCGGCCGATCGAGGTGAACTCGTCCATCAGCAGCAGGCACTGGTACTTCAGCGCCGGATTGGCCGTAGGGAGCTCACGCGTGTTCTGGTTGATCAGCTGGCTGAAGAACAGGTTCACGATCAGCCGGGCTTCGGCCAGCTTGTTGGGCTGGATGCCGATGTAGATCGTCATCTTCTTCCGGCGCACGTCGGTCAGCAGGAAGTCGTCTTCGCTGGTCGCCGCGTCCAACACCGGATTGATCCACGCGTTCAGGGGCTCCTTCAACGTGCCCATGATCGAGGCGAAGGTCTCGTCCGCCTGCGATACCAGGTTCGCGAACGCCTGCCGGCCCGGCTCGGAGAGGAATGGCCGCGAGGCCAACTTCTTCAGGTAGGGCTTCAGTTCGGTGCCATCACCGCTGGACAGCCGGAACACGGCGCCGAGGGTAGGCCGCCGGGCGAACGGAAAGCCCTGCGCCACGCCCTCGGCGTAGTGGTCGAACAGGTACAAAGCGAACGCCATAAAGGCGTTACGCGCCTGGCTCACCCAGAACTTCTGCTCGTCCGCACCGTCCGGGTAGAGCATGGCTGCGATGCTCATCAGGTCGGAGACGCGGAACGCCGGGTCTTCCGACACGTAGCGCAGCGGATT
>JAIXTZ010000241.1 GCA_027483745.1 Lysobacteraceae bacterium | reverse complement strand
GGCCTGCCGCTGCCGGCCTACGACCAGGTCTGCAAGGCCTCGCATTCCTTCAACCTGCTCGACGCGCGACGCGCGATCTCCGTCACCGAACGCCAGCGCTACATCCTGCGCGTGCGCACGCTGGCCCGTTCGGTGGCCGAAGCCTATTTCGCGCAGCGCCAGAAGCTCGGCTTCCCCGGCGTGAAGGACGCGGGGGAACGCGCCCGACTCGGTCTCGACACGCAGGAGGCCGCGGCATGAGCGCTTCGCTGCTGATCGAACTTGGCGTCGAGGAACTGCCGGTCAAGGCGCTGCCGGAGCTAGCCGCCGCTTTCGCGAACGGCATCACCGACGGTCTGTCGAAGCGTGGGGTGTCCATCGGCACCGCGCGCACGCTGTACTCGCCGCGCCGCCTCGCCGTGCACATCGCCGGCGTGGCGCCGGAGCAGCCCGAGCAGCGCTCGGACGTGCTGGGCCCGTACCTCAACATCGGCCTCGACGCGAACGGCGCGCCGACCAAGGCGCTGGAAGGCTTCGCCGCCAAGGCCGGCGTGGCGTGGACGGAGTTGGAGCGCACGACGGACGCCAAGGGCGAGCGCTTCGTGCATCGCTCGGTGAAGCCGGGCGCGCGCACGGTCGATCTGCTGCAGGCCGTGCTGGATGACGCGCTGAAGGCCATGCCGATCCCGAAGCCGATGCGCTGGGGTGCGCACGAGCACGCCTTCGCCCGTCCCGCGCTGTGGCTGGTGGCGCTGTACGGCGCCGACGTCGTTCCCTTGGCCGCGTTCGGCAAGACGGCCGACCGCATGAGCCGCGGCCACCGCTTCATGCACGACAAGGCCGTGTGGGTGTCGGACGCCGACGCCTACGTCGAAGCGATGCGCGGCGCGAAGGTGCTGGTCGATGCCGACGAGCGCCGCGCGGCGATCGTGCGTGAGGTCGAGGCCGCGGCCGCGCAGGCCGGCGGCACGGCGCGGATCACGGACGACAACCTCGAGCAGGTCAATGGCCTGGTCGAGTGGCCGAAGGCCGTGCTCTGCGGTTTCGAGAAGGCTTTCCTGCGCGTGCCGCAGGAAGCGCTGATCTCCACGATGGAGGCGAACCAGAAGTTCTTCCCGGTGCTCGACGCGCAGGGCCGGATCACCGAGGCCTTCATCGGCATCGCCAACATCGTTTCGACGAACGAGGCGGAAGTGCGCAAGGGCTACGAGCGCGTGATCCGCCCGCGCTTCGCCGACGCCGCCTTCTTCTTCGATGAGGACCTGAAGCAGGGCCTGTCGGCGATGAACGAAGGCCTCGCCACCGTGACCTACCAGCAGAAGCTCGGCAGCTACGCCGACAAGGTGGCGCGCATCGCGCAGCTGGCGCGTGCCATCGCCACCGCGCTCGACGACGACGCCGACCTCGCACAGATCGCCGCACTGCTGTGCAAGGCCGACCTGCAGAGCCGCATGGTCAACGAGTTCCCGGAGCTGCAAGGCATCGCCGGCCGCTACTACGCCGCGCACGACGCCGGCCTCGCCGAGCTGCCGGCCGAAGCGCGCGCCGCCGTGGCCGTCGCGCTCGACGAGGTCTACGCGCCGCGCTTCGCCGGCGATGCGATCGCGGCCTCGCGCTTGGGCCAGATCCTCGCGATCGCCGAGCGCCTCGACACGCTGGCCGGCGGCTTCGCGGCCGGGCTCAAGCCCTCGGGCAACAAGGACCCGTTCGCGCTGCGTCGCAATGCGCTGGGTCTCGCCCGCACGCTGATCGAGGGCGGTCTCGACCTGAACCTCGTCGGCATGCTGAGAATGGCGGCGGAGTTGGCTTGGAAGGCCGTCGTCGATGAAGCCGGGCGCACCAAGGCTTCGTTCGCCTATGGAACCGTCAACGAGACGGAGCGCGCATCCGACCTCTACGACTTCATCCTCGACCGCCTGCGCAGCTACTTCGCCGACCGCGGCGTGGGGGCGGCCCTGTTTGACGCCGTCGCGGCGACGAAGCCGGTGTCGCTGGCCGATTTCGCCGAGCGGCTTTCGGCGCTGCAGCGCTTCGCCGAGCTGCCGGAAGCCGCCGCGCTGGCCGCGGCGAACAAGCGCGCGCGCAACATCCTGAAGAAGGTCGAAGGCGCGCTGCCCGACACCATCGATGCCTCGAAGCTCGTCGAACCCGCCGAACGCGAGTTGCATGCGGCGCTCGTCGCCGCGCTGGCCGACACCGACGCCTCGCTCGCCGCGCGTGACTACGTGGCCGTGCTGAGCCGCCTCGCTCTGCTTCGCGCGCCCGTCGATGCGTTCTTCGATGGCGTGATGGTGATGGCCGAGGACGTGGCGGTGCGAGACAACCGTCTTGCTCTGTTGAAGGCGCTGGCCGACCGCTTCGCGGCGGTGGCGGCGATCGAGCAGCTCGCCACCTGAGCCGGATGCCGCCAGCCCCCCGCTGCCGGAGGCATCCCTTCGCGCTGCCGGGCTGGCTGCTCGCGCTCGGCATGGCGATGGCCTTCGGAGCGGCGGCGGTCCGCGCCGAGGACGCCGCGTTTCCGCTGGCCGCCGAGCCGGCCGCACCGCGCGTTCGCGTCGTCGACATCACCCTGGCCGGTCTCCCGGACGAGGAGGCCGCCAACGCGCGCCTTGGCATGACGCTGGCGCGCTTGTCGGTGAAGCAGCGCAGCGACCTCAGCGAAGCGCGGCTGCAGTTCCTGCTGCGACGCATTCCCGGCGAAGTGGCGAAGGCCCTTGAACCCTTCGGCTGGTATTCGCCCGTGGTCGATGTGCGCCGCGAGCCTGCGCGTGACGGGGTCCGCATCGCGGTGCGCGTGGCCCCTGGCGAGCCGGTGCGGGTGAAGACGCTCGATGCCGACATCACTGGCGAAGCGCGCGAGGATCGCTTCGTCATGCGTGAGTTGCCGAAGCTCGCGCCGGCGGTCGGCGAGCGCTTCGTGCACCTCGATTACGACGCGTCGAAGCTGCGCGTCGAGCGCAAGCTGGCCGATCGCGGCTACTTCGATGCCAAGCGAAGCACGGCGCGGGTGGCGGTGAGCCGCGCAGCGAAGACCGCGGACGTCCTGCTGCGCTGGGAGTCCGGCCCCCGGCACGCGATGGGCGAGGCGCGCTTCGCCGCGAACCAGTTCCGCCCCGGCTTGCTGCCGCCGCTGGTCGACTGGACCGAGGGCGACCCCTACCACCGCAACAAGCTCGACCGCCTGCGGGCCCGACTGTCGCAGCTCGACTACTTCGCCCTGGTGGAAGTGGTGCCCGCCGAGGACGGCAAGGGCGAGGACCTTCGCGTGCCGATCGACATCACCACCACGCCCGCGAAGCGGACGGCGTACACGGCGGCGCTGCGTTTCGGCAGCGACACCGGCGTCGGCGTCCGCGGTTCGATGAACCGCCGGTGGGTCAACGACCGAGGACACAAATGGCTCTCTGAGTTCGAATGGTCGCAACGGCGAAGCGGCCTCACCACGCAGTACCGCATCCCGTCGCTGCGGCGCCTGCCCGGCTGGTGGGGCGGGCGCGTCGAGTACCTCACCGAGGACCCGGAGTCCGCGCTGGGCTACGAGCGCCTGGGCTTGGGCGCGGGTTGGCAGGGGCGGCGTGATCCCTACACCCTTTCGGGGCGCGTCGTGTTTGCCGAGGAGCGCACCCGGCTGCTGCGTCGCGACCGCTTACCCGATGCGCGCCAGACCATGCTGTATCCGGAGGTCAGCGCCACCTATCGCCGCGTCGATGATCCCTTGAACCCGGATGATTCGCTGCAGCTGACGATGACCGTGAGGGCAGGCGTGATCGAAGCGGCGTCGCGCCGCGAGCGCTTCGCGCAGATGGAGATCGGTGCGCAGTGGCTGCACAGCCTCGGCGACGCGCAGGCGGTAATCCTGCGCGCCGACGCGGCGACGACCACCTACGACGGTCCGCTGGAGTCGCTGGCGTTCCCGACTTCGCTGCGTTACTTCGCCGGCGGCGATCGCAGCATCCGCGGGTACGGCTATCGAGAGATCGGCCCGCGCTTCGAAGGCGAGGTGCTGGGCGGCCTGCACCGCATCGTGGCCAGCGCCGAGTACCAGTATTTCTTCACCGACGAATGGGGCGCGGCGGTGTTCGTGGATGCTGGCGATGCGTTCAACACGCGGCGTGCCTTCGATCCGAAGGTCGGCGTGGGCGTCGGTGCGCGCTGGCGCTCGCCGGTCGGCCTGGTCGGCGTCGATTTCGCGCGGGGCCTTGACGAAGCGGCCGGCGGCGGCACGCGCCTGCATCTCAGCTTCGGGGTGGGCTTCTGATGGCCGCGGCACGAACGCGCGTTGCGCGCCTTCGGCGTGGGATGCTGTGGCTCGGCCTCGCCGCGCTGGCGGCCGTTGCCTTGGGCAGCTGGTGGCTGTTGGGTAGCGCCGGCGGGCGCGAGCTCGCGCTTCAACAGGCCTTGGCCGCCCTGCCCGAGGGGGCGCTGCGCATCGGCGACCGCGAAGGCAGCCTTGCGGGCGGCCTGCGATTGCGTGACGTGGTGTACGAGGACGCGACCCTGCGCGTCGAGATCGACGTGCTGGAGGCGACGCCCCGCCTGCCCGGCTTCGCCGAGCCAGCCGTGAACCTCGCGGCGCTGCGGCTGCACGGACTGCGCGTCTGGTCCAAGGACGCGCCCGACGAGCCGATGTCGCCGTGGCCCGAGGTGTTGCCGCGGCTCGACCTGCCGATCGCGCTGCGCGTCGACCGCGTCGAGGTCCGCGACATCGTCGTCCACGCGGCCGACGAAGCGTCGCCGCCGATGGTGATCGACCGCGTTGCTGGGGCGCTCGCGGTGCAGCCAGGCCGCCTTGGATTCGAATCACTCGAACTCGACGCGCCGCAGGGCCGCGTGCGCGGCGCGCTGCACTACGCACCAATGGACGGCTTCGCCACGCGCGTCGCGCTCGATGGCGAACTCGCCGCGGGTGCGCGCCTGGCGCTGCGGATCGACGGCACGCTGGCGCAGGGCGGCGCGAGGCTCGAAGGCCACGCCGGTGGCCCGGTGGCGCTGGCCTTCGACTGGCAGGACGCCGCCCGGCTCGACGCGCTGGCTTGGACCCTCGCCGTGGACGCGACGCCGCTTGAGCCCGCGACCCTCGGGCTCGCGTCGCAGCCGCCCATCAACGTGGCCTTGCAGGCCAGCGGCGGGCGCGATATCGGCCCCGATGCGCCGGCCGCCGCGCCGGGCCTGCGTGTGGCCCTGAGCGGCCGGGTCACCCGAGAGGACGTCGCCATCGCGCTGCGCGACTCGCGCCTGCGCTGGCACGAGGGCGTGTTGCACGCTGAGCCCTTGGCCCTGTCCCTGCTCGACGGTCGCGTCGACCTGACGGGCACGTACGGCCTCGACGACGGCGCCCTGGCCCTCACCGCGAGCGCGGAGGCTTTGGCCTGGGGCGAGGGCGAGGCGCGCGTGCAGGCCGACGGCGAGGCCACGCTCTCGGGCCGCGTCGACGACTGGTCGGCCGACCTCGATCTCGATCTGGCCCGCGGTGCGCAGCGCGCGACGCTCACCGGCCGCGCCCGCGGCGACGCCGAGGCGGTCGCGCTGGCGCCGTTCACCCTCGCGACGCCTGGCGGGGCCCTTGAGGGCGAGGCGCGCTATGCGCTGGATGCCCGCGGCGAATTCACGCTCGATGCCGCGCTGCGCGCGCTCGACCCGGCGTCGCTCGCGCCGGCGTGGCCGGGCCGGATCGATGCGACGCTGCGCGTCGACGGCGCCGCGCCGACCGACGGGCCGCTGCGTTATGTCGCCGAACTGGCGTCGCTGCGTGGAAGCTTGCGCGGTCAGCGCATCGACGGCGATGTGCGGGTGGACGCCGAGGGTGCGGCGTTGGCCGTCCAGTCCACGCTGGCGCTGGGCGAGGGGCGCGTGGCGGTGGACGGTGCGCTTGCTCCCGCGCTGGACCTCGACGTCACGCTGCGGACGATCGATATCGCCCCTTGGGTTCTGGATGCGCGTGGCGTGCTCGATGGCCGGCTGGGCCTCCGCGGGGGCGCGGAGCGACCGGCGCTGGACGCCGACCTGGCGCTGCTCGACGGCGGTTGGAACGAGATCGGCCTGCAGCGCCTCACGCTTCGTGGTTCGCTGCCTGGGCGCGGCGAGGGCCGCATGGCCCTGCGCGCCGAAGCGCTGTCCCGGGGGACGTCCCGCGTGCAGGCGATCGAGCTGGCGCTCGACGGTCGCCTCGATGCGGGGCGATTCGACCTCTCGGCCCAAGGCATCGATGCGCCGAACCTGCCGGCGCCCGCTGCGGGAGCGCGGGGTCGCATCGAGGCCGGCGGCGCCTGGCGCAGCAGCGGCGATTTCGCCCGCGGTGAACTCACGTTCGAGACGCTGGACGCCGTCCTGCCCGCATTGCCGGCACTCGCCTTGGTCGCGCCCGCCACCGTGGGCTGGCGCGATGCGGCGTGGTCCTTGCCTGCGCCGGCCTGCCTGCGCGTGGCCGGCCGCGGTCGTCTTTGCGCGGAGGGCGATACCGATGACGCGCGCATCGCCGGTGAAGCGCTCGATCTCGCCTGGCTCGCGCCCTTCCTGCCCGAGGACGTCGACACCCCGCTGGCGCCCAGTGGCCTCGTGGCGCTGCAGGCCGCGCGTCGGCGTGTCGATGGCGATGTCGTCACCACGGCGCGCGTCGACGCCCCGCAGGGCCGGCTGCGCGTCGGCGGTGCCGCGCCGGAGACGGTGTTCGGGTGGAACGGCCTCGTGCTCGAGGCCACGCAGTCGGACGGCTGGCGCGTCGATCTTCGCGCCGACCTGCTGCCCGACGGCCGCCTCGAAGCGCGCGCTTCGGCCGACGCCGCGGGTGCGCTGGACGGAGAGATCGCGCTGCGCGCCACCGACCTGAGCCTGCTCGAAGTCCTCAGCGCCGATCTCGTCGCCCCGCGCGGCACCATCGACGGGCGCCTCGTCCTCTCTGGCACGGTCGAGTCTCCGCGCTGGAAAGGTGCGCTGGCCGCGGCGCCGTTCGCGGTCGAGCTGCCGGCGCTGGGCATCGCCATCGCGGACGGCGAGCTGCGCGTCGAAGGCGACGAGGGCGGCCAGCTCCGTTTGCGCGGCCGCTTGCCCACGGGCGACGGCGCCTTGGAAATCGCCGGCCAGTGGAGCGAGGACGACCGCCCGAACCGGGTGGCGATCCGCGGCACCGACGTGCGCGTGCTCGACACGCCGGACGGCCGCGCCTGGATCAGCCCGGCGCTGGACCTCGAGGTGGCCGACGGCGTCGCCCGGCTGCGCGGTCGCGTCGACGTCCCGCGCGCCGAGCTCGCGCTCGATCGCTTCGAGCAGGGCGTGGCGGCCTCGTCCGATGTCGTCGTCATCGACGATCCCCCGGCCGACGACGGGGCGGCGGGATTGGCCCTGGATGCCGATCTCACCGTGGCGCTCGGCGACGACGTGCGCCTGCGCGGCTTCGGCTTCGACGGCCGCTTGTCCGGCGAGCTGAAGGTCCGTGATCGCGTCGATCGCGCACCGCGAGCGCGCGGCACGCTCGAGCTGGCCGGCGAGGTTCGCGCCTACGGCCAGCAGCTCGACCTCGAGCGCGGCACGCTGCGCTGGGGCAACGTGGCGATCGACGAACCCACCATCGACGTGCGCGCCGTGCGTCCCGATTCCGAGCCCGAAGTCGGCATCGCGGTCACCGGCACCGGGGCGTCGCCGATCGTCGACGTCTGGTCACGCCCGGCGCTGCCGCAGGCCGAGGCGCTGTCTTGGCTGATGTTCGGCCGTCCGCTGGCCGCTGCAGACGGCAACGATGCCGCGCAGTTGCAAGAGGCCGCCACCTCGCTCGGCGGAAGCGCCGTCGCCCAAGCCGTCGCGGGCAAGGTCGGGCTGGACACCGCCAGCGTCGGCGAGTCGCGTGCCTTGGGGGGGACGGCGCTCACGGTCGGCAAGCGCATCACGCCGAAGCTCTACGTCAGCTACGGCATGTCGCTGTCGGGCACCGGCCAGGTCGTCACGGTCACTTACGCGCTGCGGCGCTGGCTGGCGGCGCAGGTCGAAACCGGCATCGAGCAGCGCATCGAGCTCGAAGCGAAGTTCGAGCGCGACTGAGCCGGGTGACG